>NZ_JABDWM010000008.1:0-289811 GCF_019685295.1 Rhizobium sp. NLR22b | reverse complement strand
TTGCATGCCGCTTCAACCCGGAACTCAGCGCCAAATACGACCTCCTCATCAAAGCCGGCAAGCCGCCGAAGGTCGCCATCACAGCCATCATGCGAAAGATCATCCTGCTGGCAAACGCACTCCTGCGGAAAAACCAAAAATGGACACCAAAAGCCGCTTGATCAAAACGGATACTCATACGGAAACACAGACCTTCGTCAGCGCGCCGACAAGGCAGATGGCTGGTCCCATGAACATCCTAACGACTTTGTTTGCTGCCCTGAGAACATGGCAGCGGGCTATCGCGAGTCGGAAACAATTGGCAGAGCTGACACCTTATCAGCTGAGAGACATCGGTCACCCCGAGGCCAATCGGCCGGTGCTCGACATCAAAGCGGGTCTTATCACGAACTTGATGTCGATGCGGTAATCAATTGCTTCTGAAGCGACTCCCTGCTTCACACCATCTCGGTTACCATCTTGCCGACTTCGGCAAAGATCAGGTTGAGCTCCTTGGCCGGCACGGTCGCCTCGGCGATATAGACGGCTGCGACGATCGGGCCGCGGTCGGGCGGCCAGATGACGGCGATGTCGCCGAGGGAGCCGTTTTGGCCGGTGCCGGTCTTGTCGCCGACCTTCCAATCGGCAGGCAGGCCGGCCCGCAGCCGCTCCTTGCCCGTGGTGCTTGCCACCAGCCAGGCGATCAGCTTGTCGCAAGAGGCCCCAGTCAGCACCGAACCGAGCGTCAGATTGCCGAGCGTATCGAGCATCGCGTCGGGTGCTGTCGTGTCGCGCGGATCGCCCTTGCGACCCTCGTTCAGTGTCGGTTCGGTGCGGTCGAGACGGGTCGTGCCGTCGCCGATCGAGCGCAGCCAGTCGGTCAGCGCCGGCGGACCGCCGAAACTTTCGAGCAGCAGGTTGCCGGCGGTGTTGTCGCTAACGGTCACCGCCGCCTCGCAGAGTTCGGCGAGGGTCATGCCGTCGGCACCGGCGTGTTTTTCGCTGACCGGCGAATAGTCGACGAGCTTGTCGCTACCGTAGGTCACCCGCCGCTCGAGGCTCTCCTGCCCCTTGTCGGCGCGGGCAAGGACGAACCCTGCGGCCAGCGCCTTGAAGGTGCTGCACATCGGAAAGGCCTCGCTGCCGCGATAGCCGAAGGAGATGCTCGTCTGGGTATCGAGCACCGAGACGCCGAGACGGCCGCCGGTGCGCTTTTCGAGCGCGGCAAGGCGATGCTCGATATTGTCGTCGCCCTCCCCGGCAGTTTCCTGCGCATTGGCGGCACGCGCCAGCGTGGACAGGCTCAAAGCAGGCAGGCAGAGTACCGAGCCGATCAGCGTGCGGCGAGTAAGGCTGATATCCATGAATTCCTCCGACGATTCGGAGAATAGAGCTAAGGACCGATTGCGGCGGCATCTCGTCCCCGCTGCAACTTGTTGTCAGCTGCTGCAACTTGTTGTCAGCTGCTGCAACCTTGTTGAGCAGCGGCGATTTCGTCCTCCGCCCGCAGCCGATCAGGCGGCGCGCGTGACCTCGACCGTCACATGCGACAATTCTTCAAGCGCCGAAAGCCTGCCCTTGTAGAACGCCGGCTCGTGCGGCTGCGGGGTGACGATGGCGACGATTGCCGCGTGATGGCCGGGGCGCAGGTGATCGTCCAAAACCTCGCTGGTCAGCCCGGTCAGCGCGCCCCGAATGGAGGCGAGCAGTTGCAGGATTTCGCCGCAGGGGCGTTCAGCCTCGAGCGCCCGCTCGACGGCTTCCAGCCGCCCCTTCAGGCGGCTGACGCGGGCAACGAGCTTCTTCTTCTGCAGAGTGGGGTGGGACATCGCAGACCTTCGTTTAGTATAGGGGGTATCCTATTGGTGTTCTCGGCTGGATTCGAGGGTCTGACATGTTTCAGCGTCATGCGCTCACGCCATTGACAAATGCCGCGTTTGCGGCGATGGATGCTGCATGATCAAGAACGTGCACCAGAGCCGCTCGTATTTTTGGCTGTACCTGTAAAGGGCGGCCGGACAGATCATATTGTCAACAAGCCGCCGTCAGGCGGCTTTGTTGTATCGGCAGCGTCCTGACGGCAGATTATCAAAGGACGCGAAGACCATGACCGAAATCGAAGACAGCGAAATTTCACTGATGCGGCCATCGGTGGTGACGATCCGCACCGCCAAACCGCGCGATCTGCCCGAGCTCAACGACATGATCGCCCTGCTTGCCGCCCATCACGGCGATGCGGCCGCCACGACGCCGGAGCAATTGGAGCGCGACCTGTTCGGCCCGCTGCCCTGGATTACCGCGCTTGTCGCCGAAACCGGCGAAGGGCTGATCGGCTACGCGATTCTGGTGCCGCTCTACAGGGCGCAGGAAGGCAAGCGCGGCATGGACCTGCACCATCTCTTCGTGCGCGACGGCCATCGCGGCCACGGCACCGGCCAGTTGCTCGTCGACCGGGCCCGCGAGACGGCGCGCAATGCCGGCTGCGGCTACCTTTCCGTCAGCGCCGCGACCGGCAATGTGCTCGCCCACCGCTTCTACGAACAGATGGATTTCACGCCGAGGCCGGTGACCGGCATGCGTTACATGCAGTCGATCGCTTAACCGCGTCGCGGGTCTAAGTCTTTGTTGTCATGAGGAGATTGCATGCCTGACTTCAAACTCCATTGCTTCGCTCTCTCGGGGAACGCCTACAAGGTCGCCCTCTTCTTCGCCCTTGCCGGCATCGAGTGGGAGAGCATTTTCGTCGATTATCTCGGCGGTGAAACGCGAACCGAACAATGGCGAGAAACCATCAACGAACAGGGCGAGGCGCCCGTCCTCGAACATGGGCAAACGAAGATCAGCCAATCGGGGGTCATCCTCGACTACTTGTCAGAGGTGACGGGGCAGTTTGGGGCGCAGACAGCCGAAGAACGGCGCGAGATCATGCGCTGGATCCTTTTCGACAACCATAAATTCACGAGCTATTACGCGACCCTGAGGTTCATTTACGGCCTTCAGAAGAGCGGCGAGACACCGGTCGTCGAGTTTTTGAGGCTGCGGGCCAAGGCTGCCTATGCAATTGTCGACGGCCACCTTGCCCACCGGGCCTTTATGGTCGGGAGCCGCCTGACAATCGCAGACCTCTCCTTGGCAGGCTACGTCTTCATGCCAGAGGAAACCGGGATTGATCACAGCGCCTATCCGGCTCTCGCGGCCTGGAAAGACCGGATCAGCAGCATGCCCGGCTGGCGCCATCCCTATGATCTGATGCCGGGTCCCACCTCCCTTTAAGGGGGCGCATGAAGGCAGGGCCTAGCCATGTTGTCTAACGCCCCGGCACGGCCTTCAGATAGGCGGCGATCGCCTCGCGGTCGGCAGCCGGCAGGCGGGCGATGTTCTGCTGCACATCGACCATCGAACCGCCGACGGAATCGAAATCGGGCGTGAAGCCGGTTTCGAGGTAGTTGGCGATATCGGCCTCGCTCCAGCCGCCGATGCTCTTGGAGGCCGGGGTGATATCGGGTATGCGCCCCTTCCCCTCGGGGTTAGGAGCGCCGGCGAGCCACAAATCGGCCTGGAAGCCGCCGAGCCCATTGCGCGGAGTGTGGCACTCGCCGCAATGGCCGGGGCCTTCGACGAGATACTGCCCGCGCTTGATCTTGTCGTCGTTCTTGGCGAGCGCGACGCGGGGCTGATCGTTGAAATAGAGGAATTTCCAGCCGCCGAGCGCAAGGCGGATGTTGTAAGGAAAGGGCAGTTCATGCGGGGGCGCGACGTTGGCGCTCTTCGGCAGGGTCTTCAGGAAGGCGAAGAGATCGTTGACGTCCTTGTCGCTCATGCGGGAATAGGAGCCATAGGGAAAAGACGGGTAAAGATGCTGGCCATCCGGGCCGACGCCGCGCTTCATCGCATTGCCGAATTCGGCCAGCGTCCAGGCGCCGATGCCGGCCTTTTCATCCGGCGAAATGTTCGGCACGTGGAAGGTGCCGAACGGGCTCTTCAGCGCCAGGCCGCCCGACAGCGTCAGCCTGGCATCGCCTTCGGAACCGGGTGCTGAATGACAGCTGACGCAGCCGCCCGCCCGGAAGACCATCTCACCGTTTGCCGGATCCGGCGCGCCGAGACCGGCCCAATGGCTCTCCGGCAGCGGATCGGGCGCGGTGACGAGATAGAAGGCGCCGCCGCCGAGAACGACGACGCCGATCAGACAGAGCAGAAACCGGATGAACCTGCGGATCATGCTCCGCCTCCCTTTTTCCGAGATTTTCCTGTGCGGAACGATTCGGCACCAGCCCACACGCGGAGAACAAGGTGATCCGCGCCAGCGGCCAGGCCGGCGCGGATCGCGCATCAAGTTCCAGATCGAACGGTCTATCAATTCTTGATACGATAGGCCTTGTGACAGCCGCCGCAATTGGCGCCGAGGGTGTTTATGGTCGCGCCGACAGCGGCGGCATCGGCCGGAAGCTGAGCCAGCGCGGTCTCGGCGTCAGTCGAGAGCTTTGCGGCACGCGCCTTGAAGTCGTCCATGTTTTCCCAGACCTTCGGGCTGACCTCGGGATCGTTCATATCGCTGCCCGGATTGAACTGATCGGGGAAAACCTTGGCGGTGGCGGCGATCGTCGTCAGCGCCGCCTTTACCGTCTCGGCATCATAGGGCTTCTCGCCCTTGGCGATGGCGGCCATGGCGCCCGCCGAACCGCCGATCTTCTTCATCAGCGCAATGCGCGAATCATGGGTGCCATCGGCGGCGGTCACCGACCCGAAGGCGATGCCGGCCATCGCTGCGGCGGCAGCTACTGCTTTCCAATTCATATTTCCTCTCCGTTTTCTCAGCATTGTTGCTGGGGCCAAGGCGGCCGATGGCCAATCTGCACCGGGAGCATGACAAAATCCATGCGTCCAGGCAGTCACGTTTTGCCGGAGGGTCATAAAAACAATGTGATAACCGGCGTCTCAGGTGGTTTTCCAACCTTGCCAGAGGCTGAAAGCGGAGACCGCAACCAGGAGCAGTCCGGCGCAACGGCCGACAAAGGCCGTGGCGTCGGGATTTGCCACCAGCAGGTCGCGGCTGCGGCCTGCCGTCATCGCCAGCGTTCCGTAAACGGCGAACTGCGTGACGATAGTCATGGCGCCCATGATCACACCCTGCATCCAGACCGGGCCATATTCCGGTCTCAGGAACTGCGGGTAGACCGCGAACATGAAAATATAGGCCTTGGGATTGACGAGACAGGTGACGGCGCCCTGGCAGAAGGCGCGCCAGCCAGAGCGCGCCGTCGCCGGCCCGACCACCTCGACGGTGATCGAACTGCGCATCAGCGAAACGCCAATCCAGATCATATAACCGACGCCGGCAAAGAGCAGCAGGTTGAAGAGCTGCGGCAGCATGGTGACGAGCACGCCGACGCCGGCCGCGCCATAGGCCGAATGCACGGCGCCGCCCGCCATGATACCGCCCGTCGCCGCGAGCCCCCGCCTGATACCGCCGGTCAGCGAATTGGCAAGCACGAAGAGCATGTCCATGCCCGGCACGATGATGATGCCGAAGAGAAGGGTGAAGAATAGCCAGAGGTTTTCATGGTAATTCATGTCAGTTGCCACCCTCAGTTCCGCGGGCCACTTTCAAAAGGCCCCGATTGATTTCAATCCGATAGGCGGGTCTATACGCAAACCCAACTGACAGTGTATTGTCAGGAGCGTGAGGATGGAGAGACAAGAATGCGCAAGGCCTCGCGGCTTTTCGAGATCATCCAGATCCTGAGGCTCGCCAGAAAACCGATGACGGCGGCTGTCATGGCCGAGACGCTCGAAGTGACCGTGCGCTCGATCTATCGCGACATCGCCGCCCTTCAGGCAATGCGGGTGCCGATCGAAGGCGGGCGCGGCATCGGATACATCATGCGGCCGGGCTTCGACCTGCCGCCCCTGATGTTCTCGATCGAGGAGATGGAGGCGATCGTTCTGTCGCTGGCGCTGCTCGAACGTACGGGCGACGAGGAGCTGAAGCAGGCCGCCCGCCGAGTCAACCGGAAGATATCAGGCGCCGTGCCGGCGCCGCTGCGCGAGGCGCTGGACAACAAGGCGCTTTATGCCTGGGGCTCGACCGTGCAGCCGGTGGGCTTCGACCTTGCGATCGTGCGCCGGGCGATCCGCGACGAACGCAAGCTGACGCTCGCCTATCGCGACGAGCTCGGCCGCGCCAGCGAGCGGACGGTGCAGCCGATCGCGCTGATCTACTATTCGCAGACCGCCAATATCGTCGCCTGGTGCGAACTGCGCCAGGCAATCCGCAATTTCCGCAGCGACCGGGTGGAGCGTTGCGATGCGAGCGACGATTTCTTCAAGGGCGACGGTGACCGGCTGCGGCAATTGTGGACGAGCGGGTGGGCGGAAAAGGCTGTGACGGTGTGAAATCAGCTACTTGGCCAATCATCGACGCGTCGGTTGACGTTGAGCGCTGCCCCTCACCCTAACCCTCTCCCCGTAAAAACGGGGAGAGGGGACGTGCCCTGCGAGAGGCCTGCTAGGAGCGGCGAGGTCGCGGCATGTTCCCTTCTCCCCGCGTGCGGGAGAAGGTGGCGGCAGCCGGATGAGGGGCACGCGGCGATCTCTGGCCTAATAAGCCAGCGTGCGGTTCTCCTCGCGGCCGAAGCCGCGGATATCGATGCGGTCAGGGTGGAGTTCGACAATCGCGAAGGCGTTTTCACTTTCGGTGTCGACTACGCCCTTGAAATTGACGAAGTGGCAGGCGCCGGCCTTGGCGTAATTGCCGACGTGGTCGTGACCGTTGAGATAGGCGACGACATTGGCATGCGAGGCGAGCAGCGCGACGATGCGCTCGCTGTCCCACATGCCGTGCTCACTTGGCGGATGCACGGGATAGTGATTCATGACGATCACCTTCTCGCCGGTCGCAGCTGCCTCTGCGATTTCATCGCCTAGCCAGGCGAACTGCACGTCGCTCAGCGCAGCATTCCACCGATGGGCATTCCTGGCGCCTTTCTCCTCCAGCTCGGCCAGCATTTGCGCGGCAAGGGCGCGGTGCGGATGGCCCTCGGGCGGCGCGAAGGTGCTGACCTCATTGCCGTCGAGCACGACGAAGCGCCAGCCGTGGCGGGAAAAACTGTAATAGGGCGACGGCATGCCGAGTCGCGCGGCGACTTCGGAGAGATGCCCCGCCGAGACGGAGAAATCGTGATTGCCGAGCAGGAAGAGCGCCTCGTGCCTCAGCTTGCCGTAGACCGGCAGGATGTCGTCGAAGCTCCTGAAGCTGCGGTCAATGATATCGCCGAGCGTCATGACGAAGCTCAATTCCCAGCCGTTAAAGACCTCGATCGCCTCGGCGACCTTGGCGAGGCTGTTGGCGTAATAGCGGTCCATGGCCGCATGCGGAGGGATCGCCGCATATTGCGGATCGGCGATGATGCCGAAGCGGAGCGGGGAAACATCGGAAGAGGACATCGAGCGTGATTAGGATCGGCCGGTGACAGGGATGTGACGGCTCGCGTCACGAAAACACCCGACGTTCGGAGAACGCCGGGTGCGAAATCGAGAGATCGCCGCGGCTGGGGGCGAGACCGGGCGCTTACTTCGTGGCTTCTTCGTAACGTTCCAGGACGTAGTCCCAGTTGATCAGGCTATCGATGAAGGCTTCGAGATATTTCGGGCGGGCGTTGCGATAGTCGATGTAATAGGAGTGTTCCCAGACGTCGACGCCGAGGATCGGCGTGGCGCCATGGACGAGCGGGTTTTCGCCGTTCGGGGTCTTGGAGATTTCGAGCTTGCCGTTCTTGACGGAAACCCAGGCCCAGCCGGAGCCGAACTGGGTGGCGCCGGCATTGGCGAAATCGGCCTTGAACTTGTCATAGCCGCCGAGATCGGAGGCGAAGGCCGCTTCGAGCTTGCCCGGCAGCTTGTTGCCGCCGCCGCCCTTCTTCATCCATTTCCAGAAATGAATGTGATTGTAGTGCTGGGCGGCGTTGTTGAAGAGGCCGGCATTGGTGCCGAAGGACTTCTTCACGACCTCTTCGAGCGAGAGGTCCGAAAGGCCGGCTTCGGCGGCGAGCTTGTTGCCGTTGTCGACATAGGCCTTGTGATGCTTGTCGTGGTGAAACTCCAGCGTTTCCTTCGACATGAAGGGGGCAAGCGCTTCGTAATCATAGGGAAGTTCAGGCAATTCGAAAGCCATGTCAGATCTCCTCTTGGCAATAGATTGCGTCATCGGCAGGTGAGGCGGAACATAGGAGGGGAAAGGGGGAGAGGCAACCGCCGAAATATCAAAAAACGACCGGACGGAGGAAAATTTGCCTCAGTTTCAGGGCGGGATTCGGGCGTGCAAAATCGCCGGCATGACGCCCCGAAAACCGCTTCACCGGCCACCGACATCAATGGAGATCCGGTATGAACAGGAATATAATCCCGCATCTCGCCATTGCCGCGCTTCCCTCTCTTGTCCCTGCGGCGCATGCCTCTTCGGACGAGGCCTGGAAACAGCTGGCCGCAGACGTGGAAGACAAGTGCAGGAAGGCGGCGGTCGCAATCGAGAAGCCGAAGGCCGTGGTCGATCCCTTCGGCACCTCGCATTACGGGCTGGACCTGGTGACGGGAAAGTCGAAGGGGGCCAGGGGGCTCATCGTCCAGATCTGCGTCTATGACAAGCAGACGGAATCGGTCGAGATCGGCAGCGAGATCGATGCTGAAGAGCTCGGCTTGGCGCCAGCGAAGCCGGCCACCGCAGCGGCATGTGACTTTGGTCACATTGCGAGCGGAACCCAAACCCACTCTCAGGAGTTGAAGTGCTCAGTTTTTAGAGCCCCGCGCCTCTATGAGAGGCGCCAAGGCGCTCTATGTTTGCGATAAACGCATGATGCTTTCCGAAATCGATTCGATTCTCGGGGTCAGGCGCAGGGAGGTTTATGCATGTCGGAGCTTCGCAACCGGGCGGAAGATCAGCAGAAAATCTATCAGCGCTGGGCACCGGTCTATGACCGCGTCTATCGCGGCATCCTGCGCGACGGCCACCGCAAGCTGGCCGCGCTGGCTGCCGCAGCCGGCACCGATATTCTTGAAGTTGGTGTCGGCACCGGTCTAACGCTCGCCCACTATCCGAGCCGCTGCCGGGTGACAGGCATCGACATTTCCGAACATATGATCGCACGCGCGCGCGAAAAGGTACGGCGCGAAAACCTGCAGCATGTGCAGGCGCTCGAGGTGATGGATGCACATGCGCTGCACTTTACCGACAAGTCTTTCGACGTGGTCTGCCTGCCCTTCGTCATCACGCTGATTCCCGAGCCCGAACGGGCGCTGGACGAATGCGCCCGGGTGCTGCGGCCGGGCGGCGAGATCATCCTAGCCAGCAAGCTCGGCGACGGCGCCGGCCTTCAGGGCGCGATCGAGGCGGCGGTGGCGCCGCTGGTGCGTCACATCGGCTGGTCGTCCGCCTTCCGCATCCACCGCATCGTCGCCTGGGCCGAACGCCGCGGCGATTTTTCAACGACCGATATTCTGCCGGTCTTTCCGAACGGCTTTTTCAAGATCGTCCGGTTGAAGCAGCGCGGCTTTTCCTCCTGAGAGCAAAAGTTTTCTCCGCATCGGCGATTCTGATGCTACCGTTCGCCTGAGGGGACAGCATGCCATCGGATATCTTCTTTTTCATCGCTGTCGGCTTCTGTGCGCAGATCGTCGACGGCGCGCTCGGTATGGCCTTCGGCGTGCTGTCGACGACGAGCCTCTTGGCCTTCGGGGTGCCGGCGGCCAATGCCAGCGCCATGACGCATGTGACGGAAATGTTTACGACGGCCGCGTCAGGCCTGTCGCATGCCTATCATCGCAATGTCGACTGGCGGCTGGTGGCGCGTCTAGCCCCGGCCGGCATGATCGGCGGCGCGATTGGCGCCACTCTGCTTGCCAATATAGACGGCAAGGTGATCGAACCCTTCGTGTCGGCCTATCTGATCGCGATCGGTCTGCTGATCCTCTACAAGGGCTTCCGACCACCGAGCAAACGCGAGGTGCGCGACTGGGCCGTGCCGCCCGTCGGCTTTTGCGGCGGCCTGCTGGATGCGATCGGCGGCGGCGGATGGGGTCCTGTCGTCACCAGTACGCTGGTCGGGCGCGGTCATGATCTGAAACGGGTAATCGGCTCGACGAATTTTACCGAATTCGCCGTGACGCTGACGATTTCGCTCACCTTCGTCGTGACGCTCGGCTGGTCTGAGCTCAATTCGGCGATCGGCCTCATTATCGGCGGCGTCATCGCCGCCCCCTTCGGCGCCATCTTCGTCAAGCGCCTGCCGGTGCGGGCGCTGATGGTGGCGGTCTCAATGGTCATCATCACGACGTCGGCGTTGCGGATCTTCTAAAGGCGTTTCGGCGTGTCAGAGATTGCGGCCGAAATAGACCTCCACGGAGGCGATCCTATCGCCGCGGAAACGAATGCTTTCCATGTTGGCGAAGCTCGTGCCGTCCAGTTTTTCGGCCCGGTAGCGAACAACAGCCTCGTCGCCGTCGACCGACAGGAACTCGATGTGGATTGCGCGGAAGACCGGCTCCTTGGGCCAGCAGCGCTCGAAATAGGTCGCCCGGTCGATATGGTCGTCACGCGGGCTGGAGAAGGTGAAATCCTCCGTCAGCATGGCGCCGACAAGGTCCTTGCGATCGGCGAGATAGGCGGTGTAGAGATCGCGGACAGTCTGTTGCCTGGATCGCATCTCGTTCATGGCAAAACCTTCCGATTATCCGATTGCATTATGCAATCGGCTATCTTCTACCACTTCTACCCGAGATGATCCAGCTTGCGGCGCAACTGCCCCCGCAGGATCGATGCCGAGGCAAGAATGACCGACACGCAACGGGACGCGGCCAGCGCTGGACCAGGCTCGATCTACTGGAGGCGCAACCTTGCCGTCTCGCTGATCGGCTCCTTCACCACGATCGTGGCGATGACGCTGCTGCTTCCCTTCCTGCCGCTTTATGTCGAAGAGCTCGGCGTGACCGATCATGCGGCGATCGTGCAATGGTCGGGCATCGCCTATGGCGCCACCTTCCTGGCCGCCGCTCTCGTCGCGCCGCTCTGGGGGCGGCTCGGCGATATCTATGGCCGCAAGCTGATGCTGGTGCGCGCCAGCCTCGGCATGACGCTGGCGATCTCGCTGATGGGCATGGCCGGCAATGTCTGGCAGCTGGTGGCGCTGCGCCTGTTCGTCGGGCTTGCCGGCGGCTACTCTTCCGGCTCGATGGTGCTGGTGGCGACGCAGACGCCGAAGGACCGCTCGGCGTGGGCGCTCGGCGTCTTGTCTTCCGGCATCATGGCCGGCAATCTCGTCGGGCCGCTGATTGGCGGCGCACTGCCGCAGCTCATCGGCATCCGCGGCACGTTTCTCGCCGCCGGGGCCATCATCTTCCTCGCCTTTCTCGCCACCACCCTGCTGATCAAGGAGGAGAAGTCACCGGCCCGCAGCCTGGCGGCCAAGGCGAGCGGCGGCTGGAGATCCATAAACGACAGGCGCCCCGTCATTGCCATGCTGGCAACCGGCATGCTGCTGATGCTCGCCAATATGTCGATCGAGCCGATCATCACCGTCTATGTCGCCGAGATCGTGCCCGTCGATGCGCAAGTGACGATGATCTCCGGTCTCGTCATGTCGGCCGCCGCCCTCGGCAGCATCGTTTCGGCCTCATGGCTCGGCAGGCTCGCCGACAGGGTCGGCCACTGGCCAGTGATCGCGGGTGCGCTCGTGGTCGCCGGGCTGCTGCTGATCCCGCAGGCTCTCGTCACCAGTCCCTGGCAGCTGATCATCCTGCGCTTCTTGATGGGAGCAGCACTCGGCGGGCTGCTGCCCTGCATCGCCGCCGTCATCCGCCATAGCGTGCCGGACAGTGCGGCCGGCAGCATTCTCGGGCTTTCCATCTCGTCGCAATATGTCGGCCAGGTCGCGGGCCCCATCCTCGGCGGCTTCGTCGGCGGGCATATCGGCATGCGCTCGGTTTTTCTCGGCACCTCGCTGCTGCTTCTGGCCGGTGCTGCCTATGCCTGGCTGGTGCGGCCGAGGGAGGCCACAACATCAGACCTGCGAGCTCCCGCAGATCAGCTCGACGCCTGAGCGGGCGATCCACTCCAGCACCTCACGGCTGTCGCCGGCGCGGGCGCGCACGGCAAGCGAATGCATGACCGCGGAGGCGAGCCTTGCCAGCATCAGCGGATCGGCGCTCTCGGGAAGCTCGCCCCTTTCGACGGCAATGCGCATGCGTTTTTCGATCTCACCATCGAACTCGTTGAGGCTGCGGCCGAGCACCTCGCGCACACGCTCATGTTGGACCGCCTCGACCGAGGCGGTGCCGATCAGCAGGCAGCCGCGGGCGGCGGTTTCGCCGTGCAGATAGATCGCTAACGCCCCGGCGTAGACGCTCGCGAGATTGTCGCGCAGCGGCAGTGACGAGTCGAGCGCCTGCTTCAGCACGTCCATGCCATCCTGCCGATAGGCCTCCAGGGCTTCGAGATAGAGAGCCTCCTTGTCGCCAAAGGCGCCGTAGAGGCTTGGGCGGTTGAGGTTGGTCGCGGCACTCAGATTGTCGAGCGAGGCGGCGGCAAAGCCCCTGTCCCAAAAGACGTCCCTCGCCTTGCCGAGCGCCGCCTTGGCGTCAAAAGCCCTCGGGCGGCCGCGTTTCTTCTCGTCCTTCATATTTTGTACTGCTTCGCATTAAATTGTTGACGACGGTTATTTTATGCGAAACAGTACAAATGTCCAAACATATCGGCCGGCGGCATCTTGCCGCCTCCGCAGAAAGGAAACCGAGATGAAACTCTATATGCACGCCGCAGCCTGCTCGCTTTCGCCGCACATCATCTGCCGGGAGCTGGGGCTCGACATCGAGCTCGTCCAGGTCGATCGGAAGACCCACAGGACAAGCAAAGGCGAAGACTACCTGGTCATCAACGGCAACGGCTATGTGCCGGCGCTGATGCTGGACGATGGAAAGGTACTGACCGAAGGGCCGGCGATCGTGCAGTTTCTGGCGGAAGGCTCGGGCCTGCTGCCGGAAGTCGGCGACATCAAGCGCAACGAGGTGCAATCCTATCTCAATTTCATCACCGCCGAGCTGCACAAGCCGATGGTGCTGCTGTTCAGCCCGATCTATTCCAGCGTGCATGGAGAAATCCGCGCACTGATCTCGAAACGGCTCGCCTGGCTGAACGACCGTGTGACCGCACCCTATCTTACCGGCGATGCCTTCACGGTGGCCGACGCCTATCTCTTCGTCTGCCTCAACTGGTCGCCCTGGATCGACATCGATCTGAAACAATGGCCGGCACTGAGCGGCTTCATGGCTCGCGTCGCGGCGCGCCCCAAGGTGCGAGAGGCACTGCAGGCCGAAGATCTCCAGGCCTTCGAGGCCGGCGGCGTCTATTTCGCCCCGCAGGCCTATCTCGCCTCGGCCGGACGGGCCGGCGAGCCGGTGCGGCCGTAGCGCCGCTCTTAGAGAGCGTTGACGGCGACCGGCAGGGCTCGCTTATGAGCAGTCGCCCGATAGGCGGAAAGGATCCGGCGGCGGGCAATCTCGCCGACCGGCTTGCCTTCAAGAAAATCGTCGATCTCGTCATAGGTGACGCCATAGGCCTCCTCGTCGGGACGCAGCGGCCGCTGGTCCTCGAGATCGGCCGTGGGCACCTTGAAGACCAGCTCATCCGGAGCGCCGAGCCGCTTTGCCAGCAGGCGGACGCGGCGCTTGTTGAGGCCGGCGAGCGGCAGGATATCGGCGGCGCCGTCGCCGAACTTGGTGAAGAAGCCCATGACCGCCTCGGCGGCGTGGTCGGTGCCGATCACCAGGGCGCCGAGCGCGCCGGCCAAGGCGAACTGGGCGATCATCCGCTGGCGGGCCTTGATGTTGCCGAGGATGAAATCCTGCCGGCCGGCATCGGCAAAGGCAAGGCCGCCGTTCTGCGCGGCGGCCAGCATCGCATCCGCCGCTTCCTTGATGTTGACCACCATCGAACGATCGGCGCCGATCGTTTCCAGCGCCCGGTTCGCATCGGCCTCGTCGGCCTGAACACCGTAGGGAAGTCGCACGGCAATGAATTCCGCCGCATGGCCACCTTCACGCAACTCGCGCACCGCCTTCTGAGCAATCAGCGCCGCCGTCAGCGAATCGACGCCGCCGCTAATGCCGAGGACGTAGCCGCGCATGCCCGACGCCACGAGATAATCCTTGAGGAAGGCGGTCCGCCGCTCGATCTCGTGCTCCGGATCGATCTCGGCGGCAAGGCCCAGCTCGCGGATGATCTCACCTTGTTCGTCGGAGAGCACGGTCATGGGTGGTTCCTCTGTGTATGAAAATTTCGGCGCACTATGGCGGAAAGGTGTGGGGAAGCGAAGCGGTTTCGGGCAGGCCCGCTCTGCATCGTCAAGTGAGCGTTAAGGTTTGGGATCGATTTGCGAAGCTGAAATCGTCGCGTGACGACCCTGTTCCTGACGAACTGAAACCTACGTCCGCCGTTGCAATCGATTCGCTGAATCGATTACCTCGGCTACGCCGAACCACTGCTCACTCCTCGCTCTCACTTCTCCCGTGGGCCCAGTCCATGTAGAGTTCCAGCGCCTTGCGGGTGACCGGGCCTTCCTGGAAATTGCGATCGTCGAGGCGGGTGACGCCGGCGACTTTGGAATAATTGCCTGTCGTGAAGATCTCGTCGGCTGCAAGGAAATCTTCGACCGAGAGCGTGGCTTCCACGACGTCGAAGCCGGCCTTGCGCAAGAGGCCGATGACGCGGGCGCGGGTGATGCCGGCGAGAAAGGTGCGGTTGGCGGCGGGCGTCATCACCACGCCGTCGCGCACCAGAAAGACGTTGGAGGAGGCTGTTTCGACGACATTGCCGTTCAGATCGCGCACCAGCGCATTGTCGAAGCCGCGGCTGCGCGCCTCGGTGATCATGCGGCCGCTGTTCGGGTAAAGGGAGCCGGTCTTCGCCTCCGTCATGGCCGTTTCGGGCGAGGGACGGCGATAGGGCGAAACGGTGAGGCTGGTGCCGCCATGGCCGCCCATCGGCGCCTCGAACAGGCAGAGCGCGAAGCGGGTCGATTCGGCATCGACGGAGACAATGCTGCCGGGCGAACCATGTTCGCCCCAATACATCGGCTTGATGTAGATCGCCGTCGCGCCGTCGAATTTGCCAACGCCTTCCCAGGCGAGCGCGGCAATCTCCTCGGCCGATTTCACCGGCTTCAGGCCCATGGCGAGTGCGGAGCGGTTCACGCGCTGGCAGTGAAGATCAAGATCCGGGGCGATGCCGTCGAACCAGCGGGCACCGTCGAACACCGTGGAGCCGAGCCACATGGCATGCGAGGTCGGCCCGATCAGCGGCGGATTGCCGGGAAGCCATTCGCCGTCGACATGAGTCCAGGTGGTGGAACGCGGTGATGTATCGACGGCCATTGCTGATCTCCCTTGCGAATCCGGGAAAGCAAAAACCCCGGCGGCACGCCGGGTCAAGGACAAATCCCGGCCGGAAATACGGAAGCAAGAAAATGCCGGAGCACAGCGTCCGGCCGCAATATTCGTGCGCGACACCTGCGGCGTTGGCGATGGGTGCATCAGCAAAAATGATGGAATCTCTGTTGGAATGGCGGGCTGGCGCATGCGATCATGAGGAGAAATCGCCGGACAGCAGCAAGGGAAGACGCCGATGAAAGCCATGTTCTACGAAGCCTTCGAGCAGGCGCCGGAAATCCGCACGCTGCCCGATCCGACACCTTCCGAGGACGGAGTCGTCATCGCAGTCGGCGCAAGCGGGCTCTGCCGCAGCGACTGGCACGGCTGGATGGGCCACGATCCCGATATCCGCCTGCCGCATGTGCCGGGGCACGAGCTTGCCGGACGCGTCGTCGCCACCGGCCGCGGCGTCATGCGCTTCAAGGCGGGCGACCGGGTGACCGTGCCCTTCGTGTCCGGCTGCGGCCATTGCAGCGAATGCCATTCCGGCAACCAGCAGATCTGCCCGAACCAGTTCCAACCGGGTTTCACCCATTGGGGCTCCTTCGCCGAATATGTGGCGATCGATTATGCCGACACCAATCTGGTGCATCTGCCCGATACGATCGAGGACGCGACAGCGGCAAGCCTCGGCTGCCGCTTCGCCACCTCGTTCCGCGCCGTCGCCGACCAGGCGCGCACCGGACCCGGCGAATGGATCGCCGTGCATGGTTGCGGCGGCGTCGGCCTGTCGGCGATCATGATCGCCACCGCGCTGGGCGCCAATGCGATCGGCATCGACATATCGGAGGAGAAACTCGCCTTCGCCAGAGAGTGCGGCGCGGTGGCGACGGTCAATGCCTCAAGCGTTGCCGACGTGGCCGAGGCGGTGCGCGATATCACCAAAGGCGGCGCGCATGTCTCGATCGACGCGCTCGGCCACCCCGCCACCTGCTTCAACTCGATCAAGAATCTGCGCCGGCGCGGCCGGCATGTGCAGGTGGGGCTGATGCTCGGCGAATACGCGACACCGCAGATTCCGATGGGCCAGGTGATCGGCCACGAACTGGAGATCTACGGCAGCCACGGCATGCAGGCCTGGCGCTACGACGCCATGCTGTCCATGCTGGCGGCGGGGAAGATCGCGCCGCAGAAACTGATCGGACGCCGCGTCAGTCTCGAGGAGGCCGTGCCGGCGCTGATGGCGCTCGATAAGGCGGAGGCGATAGGGATCAGCGTGATTACGCGGTTTTCATAGGGATCGTCCGAGTCTGGGCATAATGAAGTCGCAAGGAGAGAATACATCTTCCCTCCTCTCTAGGTATCATCGACTGATCGCTAGGCTGACTGCACAGGCATATGATCTGTCACTGCCTGAGGTAACGGAACGGTTCTGCGGTTGGTGGACAGTTTCCGGTATTTCGTCGGTGTTAGGTTATGGTGGCGGAGAAACACCCGGTTGAAATTTGACAGATTGCGATAGCCCACCTCGAAGCAGATGTCCGTTATCGGCATAGAGGTATCGGTCAATAGCTGACCCGCTTTCCAGATACGAAGCTTGTTGACGTGGTCGGTGAAGGTGTGGCCGCTGTTTTTCTTGAAGAATCGCGAGAAAGCGCTGTCGCTCATGCCGACCATGCGAGCCATATCAGGCAACCGGATATCCTCCGACAGATTGGCAAAGACATACGCGAAGACCTGTTGCAGGGCTTCGAGCGAGCCATAGCTCAGGTCCGGCACATAAGCCTCTGAAGACAGCATATCGAACTCGTCGGTGTCCCGCAGCAGCGAGAGCAATGACAGGAAGGTCGAAAGCCGCAGCGAGCCGGTCTGGAACTCCATGTCGAGTATCAGCGCCTCCGCCTGCTCCCGCGCCCGGCCCTTGAAGGAGAGCCCCCGCTGTGCGCGGGCGAGAAAGTCACGCAGCCCCGCCAGTTCCGGCAGGAAGGCCGAAGCCTGCTCCAGCTTGGCCGGCAGAAACTGGATGACGATGTCACGTCCTGGAACGCGCTCACCCGGTCCGAGCGGCGTCACCCAGTCGTGCGGCAGGTTGCTGCCGATGACGGAAATATGGCCCGGCGTGAACGCGCCGACATGATCGCCTGCAAGCAGGACGCCGCTGGCGTTGGGAATGTAGTGGATCTCCACCTCCGGGTGGAAATTCCAGACGTTGCGTTCCCACGGATAGTCGTCGCGGCGCCAGAGGAACGACTCGTCCGCGCCGGTCAAGACATATTCAAATCTCGCGACCGTTGGCGAAACAACTGACATTGCGGACATCCTCCAGTGCTTCCCGCGATGGTCGTTGCGCTGACAATCAATATTGGATTGTGCAACGCACACAAGATTTCATGGATATTTTCGGCATTTCGCGCATGAGAGTATCAGTATCGCGCAACGGCCGCGCTTGTGTCCACCCGTTCTTTCTACAACTATTGTGGTCCGTTGAGCGTGTCGGAGGAGAGTTTAGCACGCACAACCGGACCGATTTTGCGATCCAAATGGAGGAGAACAATGAACAGTTTCGTCAAAGCCGTGGGCGTCGGCTTCATTTCGCTTGGCCTTTGGAGCTCGACCGCTCTTGCTCAGGATTCTTGGTGGAAAACTGCCGCCCAACCCTACCAGGGCGCGACCATCCGGGGCATCTCGGAATCGACCCCAGCGTCGAAATATGTCGAGCAGGTGCTCGGTCCCAAGTTCACCGAAGAGACCGGCATCAAGGTCGAATTCGAAGCGACATCCTGGGACCAGATGTACGACAAGGCGATCAAGGACATGGAGGCCAATACCGGCATCTATGACTTCGTCTATATCGAGCAGGACATCGTATATACGTATCTGGCTCGCAATTTCCTGGTCGACATCACCAAGTCGCTTACCGATAATGCGAAGATCGCTTCGCCGGACTTCAAGCCGGAGAATTTCACTACTTTCTTGAACTATTTCAAGGATCCGAAGTCGGGCGATGTCATGGGCGTCCCCATGGAAGCCTTCATCAAGCCTTACCTCTACCGCAAGGATCTTTTCGATGATCCGGCGATCCAGAAAGCCTACAAGGATTCCACCGGTGCGGATCTGAAGCCCGCGACGACGCATGACGAGTATACCCAGATCGCCAAGTTCTTCACCGAATACGGCGCAGACAAGGAGCTCTGGGGAACCACCGTACAGGCCTCGTCGAGCCATCCCGCCGCCTTCTACGAATTCTTCGAGTCGGTCGCGCCGACCTTTGGCGTGTATAACTGGGGCATCGATGGCACGACCTTCGCGGCCACCGAAGCCAACGGCGGCCAGATGAACTCCGCCGCCGCGAAGAAGGCGCTCAACTACTGGATCGGCCTGCTGAAATACGCGCCGCCGGAATCGACGTCGTCCACCTGGGACGAGGTTGCCGGGACATTTGCCGCCGGCCGCGCAGCCCAAGGCCTCGTCTACGGTGAAAACGCTGCCTGGATCGCTACCGACGAAAGCAAATCGACCGTCGTCGGCAAGGTGGGAGTGTCATTGCCTCCGGTCGAGGCGGGTGTCATGGAAGCAGCCGAATCCGGCAAGGGATATATCGGCTATTACGATGGTGGTGCATTCGGCATCCCGCATTCGTCCAAAAACAAGGACGCGGCGCTGCTATTCCTGCAGTATATCGGTCAGGCTTCAGTGCAGACCGACTGGGCGCTGGCCGGCTCCCGCATCGTCATGAACTCGACCTACGACGATCCCAAGATCGTCGATCAGGACAAGAAGATGAACGGCTACTACACGCTGATGCGTGAGGACGGAAAGCTGTTCGCCGGAGCTCCGCCGTTCCCGTTCCACGCGCAAGTTCTGCAGGTAGTCGCGCCGTTCATCTACAAAGCGATCGTCGGTGAGATCAAGCCGGACGATGCGCTGGACCAGGCCGCCACCGCAGCCGAAGCCGAACTCGTGAAGCTCGGCTATCGCAAGTAAAAGACCGCACCTCCCAAGCGGTTGGCGGTCGCCTTCAGCAAGGTGGCCGCCCCTTTCCTGACTGCGGTTTGCGGGGCCTGCCCGCGACGCTCGAAGTCAGGCGAATGAGTGTCAAGGACGATCTGACGGAGCGCAGGATGAGACAATCCAACATCGGATGGCTGTTTCTAGCACCAGCCACGCTAATTCTGTTCGTTGTCGGGTTTGTTCCCTTCATCTACATTCTCTATGTCGGCTTCTTCGACTGGAACACCAACGCAGTCGACCCCACCCTGCGCTGGGCAGGCCTGCAGAATTATCGCAGCCTGGTTTTTGACACGACATTCCTGAACTCGCTTGCGCGCACGCTGGTCTTCGCATTCGTCGTCGTTGTGAGCGAGCTGTTGTTAGGCTATGTCCTGGCCCGCGCGCTGATGGCAGACCGGCTGTGGGGCCGGCAGTTCTTTCGCACGATCCACACACTGCCGATCGTTGTCGCGCCCATTGCAGTCGGCGCTACCTGGCGGCTGCTTTGCGTTCCCGGCTTCGGCATCGTGCCCTATTACCTGAAACTGTGGTTCGGCATCGACTACAACATCTCGACCAATGCCTATCACGCCTTCGCCACGGCGATCATCATGGACCTGTGGCACTGGACGCCGTTCGTCACGCTGTCGCTCATGGCGGGACTGACCGCCTTGCCGAAAGAACCGCTCGAACAGGCGCAGATCGACGGCGGCAACAAGCTGCAGATTTTCTGGTACGTGATCGTTCCGATGTTGAAGCCGGTGCTGCTGACAACCGTCTTCATCCGGCTGATGGACGCGCTGCGCTCGGTCGACGAAATCTGGATGCTGACAAAGGGTGGTCCGGCTGAGGCCACCCGGTTCATCGGCCTTCATATCTGGATCAACGTCTTTCCGAAGACCGATTACGGCTACGGTGCGGCCATGTCGCTACTGACGCTTTACGTCACGATCGTTCTGAGCTGGCTGCTGTTCGTCGCCATGACCGGCCGCAAGGGAGGCGCACAATGAAACGCTCCGGTATAGCCTCGTTCGTCCTTTGGATATGCCTGACCATTCTGACGCTGCTTCCGGTCTGGTGGATGCTGGTCGTTTCGATGCGCCCCCGCGTGAAGCTCTATTCGAAGTCGTTCCTCATCGACGATCTTTACTGGAACAATTTTCTGGCGGTGCTGAACAGCTCGACATTCCTGCAGTATCTCTGGAATTCGCTGATCGTGGCGACATCGAACGCAGCGCTGGTGTGCGCGCTCGGCCTGCTCGCGGCGTTCGGGCTGTCGCGTTACAAAATCGGCGGCGGTGACAATGTGTTTTTCTGGCTGATCACCAACCGCATGGCGCCGCCAGCCGTGTTTCTGCTGCCGCTCTTCCTGCTCTTCACCAAGTGGTTCGTGTTCGGCGATTTCATGCTGTTCGATACGAAGACTGGCCTGATCCTGCTTTATTGCGTCTTCAACCTGCCCTTCGCCGTCTGGCTCTTGAAGGGCATGCTCGACGGGATTCCGCTGGAGCTTGACGAAGCGGCGCGGGTCGATGGTGCGACAACCGGCCAGGTGCTGTCCAACGTCATCCTGCCGCTGGCGCGGCCGGGGTTGGCCGTCACCTTCATCCTGACCTGGATTTTCGCCTGGAACGAGTACCTGTTCGCAGCGACCCTAACGTCCTCGGCTAACGCCAGGACCGTGACGACAGCGCTCGCTGAATATGTCTCGGTCACCGGAACGAACTGGGGCGAGATGGCAGCGATGGCGTTCCTGACCACGCTTCCGGCCCTAATCGTGCTCGGCTTCGTCCAGAAACACATCGTGACCGGCCTCACGTTCGGCGCGTTGAAAGGGTAAGAAGATGGCTGGCGTTCAACCCCAGAAAACCCAACGCGACGGGTTCCTGCCTATCCGAACCAACGGCTTCGACAGGGGCTTCATCTCCGTCGTGATCCTGATCCTGGTGCATCTTCTATGGATGCGCTTCCTTGAGGGCGTGTTGCCCCTATGGGTGGCGACGGTGCTCTGCCTGGCGCTGGCCGTGTTCATTATCCGAAAGGGCTGAAGACATGAGATCACTCGTCCTCGAACGCAAAGACGAACTGCGCATTCGCGACCTGGACCCGAAGGAGGCGCTCGGTCCCACCGACGTGCGCATCGCCATCAAAACCGTTGGCGTCTGCGGATCCGACGTTCACTATTACACTCACGGCGCGATCGGCCCTTTCGTTGTGCGCGAGCCGATGATCCTCGGCCACGAAGCCGCCGGCATCATCGAAGAGGTCGGCAGCAGGGTGCAGAACTTGAAAGTCGGCGACCGCGTTTGCATGGAGCCCGGCATTCCCGATCCTCAAAGTCGCGCGTCGCGACTGGGTCTCTACAATCTCGATCCCGCGGTGCGCTTCTGGGCGACGCCGCCGGTGCATGGCGTACTGAGACCGAGCGTGGTCCACCCGGCGGCCTTCACCTTTAAGCTTCCGAACAACGTCTCCTACGCCGCTGGCGCTATGGTCGAGCCGTTGGCTGTAGGCTTTCAAGCAGTCTCCAAGGCGAGGCTGACGCCCGGTGCGATCGCGCTGGTCACGGGTGCCGGGCCGATCGGCATGGTGACAGCGATCGCGGCGCTGTCGGCTGGCTGCGCCAGAGTTATCGTTACCGACGTTGTCGACGAAAAACTTGCCGTGGCGCGCAAGCTCGGCCCTGCCATCATGACCGTCAACGTACGCTCGCAGGACCTGAAGAGTGTCATAGCCCGCGAAACCGACGGCTGGGGCGTCGATGTCGTCTTCGAATGTTCCGGCGCGGCCGAAGTGATCGCAGACACGGCGCACCATGCTTGCCCCGGCGGCGCCATCGTCCTCGTCGGCATGCCCCTGAAGCCGGTCCCGCTCGATGTCGTCATCGCCCAGACCAAGGAACTGCGCATCGAACACGTGTTCCGCTACGCCCATGTCTACCCGCGCATCGTCGCGCTATTGGGATCGAACCAGATCAATGTCGATGCGCTTATCACCGATACCTACGCTTTCGAGGATTCTGTCGAAGCGTTCGATTACGCCGTGCGACCGAAGCCGTCCTCCGTCAAGATCCAGATCGAGCTTGGGAAGTAGCATGTACCTGCGGAAGCTGGATCTCAGTGGAAGAGTGGCGGTCGTCACCGGCGCGGGGCCCAACATCGGCTATGCCTGCGCTGATGCCTTATCGGAAGCGGGCGCGCATGTCGTGCGATGCCGCCAGCCTGATGACCGGCAGCATCGTCGTTGCGGATGCAGGATACACCTCATGGTGAAACTGCCCGTGGACCCGTCCCGATTGATCGGCGGCCATGCCGCCACAACTGACTGAGGATTGACACATGGCGACGATCGAGCTCGACCAGGTCGACAAGCATTACGGCTCCTATCACGCGCTGCGCAACATCTCGTTCGACATAGCCGACGGTGAGTTCGTCGTGCTGGTCGGTCCCTCCGGTTGCGGCAAATCCACGCTGTTGCGGTCGCTTGCCGGCCTTGAGGAGATCACCGGCGGCACGATCAAGCTTGGCGGACATCGCGTCGACAACATCGCCGCCAAGGACCGTGACGTGGCGATGGTTTTCCAGAACTACGCGCTCTATCCGCACATGACCGTTCGGGAGAACATGGCCTTCGCACTGAAATTGCGCGGCGAGAACCTTGCGGATCGCAACGTCAAGGTCGACAAGGCTGCCGAGATGTTGCGGCTTACGCCCTATCTCGACCGATATCCGAAGGCGCTCTCCGGAGGCCAGCGGCAGCGTGTTGCCATGGGGCGCGCGATGGTTCGCCGCCCAAAGGCGTTCTTCTTTGACGAGCCGCTGTCAAACCTGGACGCCGCGTTGCGCGTAGATATGCGTTCGGAGATCAAAACTCTTCACCAGCGCCTCGGCGCGACTTCCGTGTATGTCACGCATGACCAGATTGAAGCCATGACAATGGCGGACCGCATTGTAGTGCTTCGCGACGGCAAGGTGGAGCAGATCGGTGCGCCACTGGAGCTTTACGACAGGCCGGCAAATACCTTTGTCGCCGGCTTCATCGGATCCCCGGCGATGAACATGCTACCGGCCACAATCGATCTCTCTTCGAACTCAGCGCGGCTGGCTGAAGGGTCGGCCCTTCCCCTTCCACAAGGCACGCGGGCGAGTCACGGCCAGGAGGTGATATACGGGGTACGTCCTGACCAGTGGATGCTGTCGAACGGCGATGCGGGCGTACCGGCAACTGTCGAGTTGATCGAACCGACGGGGGCCGAAATTCTGCTGGCAGCCCAGTTGGCGGGCAAGCGGGTCTTGTGCGCCTTTCGCGAGCGCCACGCGCTGAAGCCGGGCGACAGGATACGGCTCGATCCTGCCGCGGCTCATGTGTTCGACAAGCAAACCGAGCAAAGACTCCCGTTCTGAGCAACAGGCATCGGAAGGATCAACCATGTCGGACTTTACAGGAAAAACGGTCATCATCACCGGTGCCGGCAAGGGTATTGGTCGCGCCTGCGTTGAACTGCTCACCCACCGCGGCGCCCGAATCGTCGCCTTGTCGCGTACGCAGGCCGATCTGGATGATCTTGCGGCAAAGTTCGGCGCGACGGTAATATCGGTCAATCTCGCCGACAATGCAGCAGCACGCGCCGCCATGAAGAAGGCGGGACTGGCAGACGCGCTGATCAATTGCGCGGGAACCAACGTGCTTGAAAGCGTCATCGATATGACGGAGGAGGGCTATGAGCAGGTCCTCGGCATCAACCTGCGGGCCGCGCTGATTTGTGCGCAGGAGTTCGCGCGGGCTCGCATTTCGAACGGCGGCGGCGGTACGATCGTGAATGTGACCTCGATCGCCGGACATCGTGGTTTCGTGGATCACGTGGCTTACGCCGCTTCAAAGGCGGGACTGGAAGGCGCGACACGTGTCATGGCCAAGGAACTCGGCGCCTATGGAATCCGGGTCAATGCAGTGGCGCCTACGGTTACCATGACGGAGCTTGCGGCGAAGGCGTGGTCCGAGCCTTCCAAACGTAACCCGATGATTGTTCGCCACCCGATGGGGCGCTTTGCAGAGGTCGACGACGTCGCACGCTCGATCGCCCTGCTTATTTCAAAGGACGCAGTCATGATCAGTGGCGCAGTCCTGCCAGTCGATGGCGGCTTCCTTGCTGTCTGAAAACCAAGAGCGAGACAAGACGATGACTAAATCACTCGAAGGAAAGATCGCTGCGGTAACCGGCGCAGCTTCCGGTATCGGGCTGGCGACGACCCGTGCCCTGGTCGACGCCGGCGCCAAGGTCGTGATGGTCGACTACAACAGACAGGCGCTGGAAACATACGCTGCCGAGTTCGGCGACGCCGTAGTCATGCAGGTCACCGATCTTCTGGACGCCGCAAGTTGCGCGGCCATGGTGCCGGAAATCCTGGCAAAGGTCGATCATCTCGACATCCTGCACTGCAATGCAGGGTCCTACATTGGCGGGGATCTTATCGATACCGATACCGCGACAATTGATCGGATGCTGAATCTCAACGTGAACGCCGTCATGAAGAACGTCCGCGACATCGCTCCGCATATGATCGAGCGCGGGACCGGGGACATTTTGGTGACTTGCTCCGTAGCCGGCCATGCGCCGATCCAGTGGGAGCCGGTTTATTCCAGCTCCAAATGGGCGATTACCAGTTTCGTCCAGATCATGCGCCGGCAGTTGAAGAACCACGGCATCAGGGTCAGCCAGGTCTCGCCCGGCCCGGTCGTTTCCGCTCTGCTGGCCGATTGGCCCGCGGAAAACCTCGAGAAGGCAAAAGCCAGTGGGAGTCTTATCGAGCCCTCAGAGGTCTCCGATGCCATCATCTTCATGCTGACCCGCCCGCGAAACGTCACGATCCGGGACATGATTGTCTTGCCGACAAATTTCGACGTGTAGGTATAGCTGCAGTGTTTTCCTCCGCTGACGTCATGTTGCTCTCGATTACCTGAGTGATCTCCACCCGGCTCTTCAGGGCGTGTCTCGTCAATAGCGTGAACAATCCGGCGAAAAGGATTCTTGTGACCCTAATCAGAACGTCGAGCGCATGGCCGACGGCATTAGCCGGGACACCTCAAATCTAAAAGCCGGCGGTCTCGCGCACCTCGATCGCCCCCATCCGAGCGAGCGGGTCCCGCACCGCGATCTCCATTACCTCCGCAATGTTCTTCGCTTCGATGAGCAGGAAGCCACCCAGATGCTCCTTGGTCTCTGCGAAGGGCCCGTCGGTCCAACTTGCCTTGCCGGCCCGAACCCGCAATGTCTTTGCGGTCTTTGGGTCGGCAAGAGCATTGGAGGCGATATAGTGGCCTGATCGTCGGAGTTCTTCATTGGAAGCCAAGGACTCCCGGTCGATCTCGGCCCATTCCTCCTTGCTGGCGGCATCAGCAAGTGTTTGATCGATGTAGAAGAGACAAAGGTAGCGCATCGGTTCCTCCATGGTGCTGCCGATCTGGTCGCATTTGGATACCGCGAATCGACAAAGAGCAAAAAAATGCTGCCAGTTGCGCTTTCCGGTGAGAGCGGCTTGCTGCTCTGCGTGACCGGTGCCTCACAGTGCCGAAGAAGAGGATACATGAGAACGGCCGCATGCCGTCTCGCCGGCACTTTCACGCGCCGACTACCGGAAGAGGGCGACGGCGTCAGACATCGTGGACGGATTCTGGTTCCAGCACTCTGATCGTCTGGGTGGAGAGGTCATTCTCCGATCTTTCCAGTGGAGACTCTGGGGGCGCCAATCCGATGTCACGGAGCAGCCGAGAGTCAAACCGCGAGAGTTCGCTCAAGCTCCGACGGTACCTTCGCTGATGTTCCAGCAGCATCCAAACGGCTTGCAAAGTGCCCACCGCACTGAAGCGCGGCGACTGTAGTTCGACTTGCTCGGAATACATAGTGGCAGCCATACTTGTCTCTCCTTTGACTGGCTCACGGCGCTCCGTCTTAATCGAACAGGATCGGCCGAAATCGACACGCTGGGTCAGGAGCTTGATCCGAGCGGGCGACAAGACGGTGTGCGGGCGTGGCTTGATGAGTGATACGATCTTGAGGGAATGGCGCCGGCCGACCGGCAGGACTTTGTGAAGGTGCTTTTCATCATGAAGGCAGCGGGCTTACTCACGGTGGGTTTTGTCGAAACTTCACGCCAAACGATATTCCGGCTGGCCTCACCGTCGAGGGCGCTGCCTTAGAAGCAATGACATTGCTGGATTGGCCCAATTACATGATGAGCCCTTGCACGTGCTCGACGAGCCGGCCGAGCCCGTGTCATTTTCACGCAGGCCGCCCTGGATCGGGGACCTTGCGGAAAGGGCTCGCCGCACCGATATCGGCCGCGACGCTTCATCAGGTCCATCCCGTGCCGAAGCCATCCAGCGATCTTGCCCCCTGCAACAGAAGCGGTTGTCAAAGGCGGCGCAAAGGTCTAACGGCTGCGCCGGCAAGAAGGCGCCTGCAAGAAAAGCCTCGTCAAGAAGAAGAAAGAGACATGATGTCCAACTCGTTTGTGAAATTACCTGCCGAAAACACGAAGCGATATTTCGTGCTCGGCGACCGGATCGAGCGGCGGCTTCGGCTCCGCGGAACCTGGTTCAACATTTTCGACGTCACCGTGCCATCAGGCAGCCGGACGCCTAGACATGCGCATGCAAGCCCGGAAGTCTTCCGCATTCTCGAGGGCCGTTTGACGATCTGGCGGCTGACCGACAGCGGCCCTGAAGAGATCGAAGCAGGTGCTGGCGACATCGTCACGATTCCGCCTTTCGTGGTGCACGGCTATGCCAACCGCGGGACCGTCCCCGCAGTCTTTTCGGCCATCGTCGATCGGGAGATGGCTGAGTTCATCGAAGCGGAAGGCACGAGCGAGCCGCTGAAGGCCCCCTCGCCTGAGACCATCGCCCGGATGACGGCCACTGCCAATGCTTATGGGATCACCATTCTGGCGGCGTGACATTCGCGCGCGTGATGCCGGAGCGTTCGGCTCGGCATCACGCATGAATGCGAATTTCCCTGAAACTCCCAGCAAGAAGGCATCCTTGTCGCCGTTTTTCGAAACTGTCACATCAAGGCGCTATAAGGAATTCGCCCAGCGCCTCTTGCGCCGGGCCTGTTTCACCGCCAAAATTGCGCCATGCCTGATAGCGACCCATCCAGTACACGCTCCGCCCGCTCAAACCGGAAAGCCGCCGCAGAAGATGCTGGCGCCTGTCGTAGACAGTGTGACGAAGTCTGCCTGGCCTTGCATCCAGCCGAGCTCACAGAAAGCTTTGCCGATGGGTGATGCGCATATATAGCGTCTCTGCGAAGCTTCCGCCGCCTCGCCTTATGCGGCATCAAAACCTCAACGAATAGGGTCCCTGTGTTTCTGGAAATTGGAATTGTGGCGTTTCTCACCATCTTGAATGGTGTGCTCGCCATGTCTGAGCTCGCCGTCGTGTCTTCTCGAACGGCCCGCCTGAAGGTTCTCTCCGAAAATGGGAGCAAAGGTGCAGCTCAAGCCATCAAACTTGCCGAAAACCCCGGTCGCTTTCTCTCCACGGTTCAGATCGGCATCACGCTTGTCGGTGTTCTCTCCGGCGCTTTCTCAGGCGCAACACTCGGCGGTCGCCTGACGACATGGCTGGAGGCGCAGGGGATGTCATCGACGGCTGCCGACGCCATCGGCGTCGGTTTCGTCGTCGTGGCCATCACCTATCTTTCCCTGATCGTCGGCGAACTTGTTCCAAAGCAGATCGCATTGCGGGAACCCGAAGCGGTTGCGGCGAGGGTCGCACCCGCCATGGCGCTGCTTTCAAAGATTGCGCTGCCTCTCGTCTGGCTTCTGAACGCCTCGGGAAATCTTGTGCTCAAGCTGCTGGGCCAGACAGGAAAAGTGGGCGACAACGTCTCTGACGAAGAGATCAAGACGGTTCTGGCCGAGGCGCAATCGGCGGGCGTCATCGAAAGCGAGGAGTCCGCGATGATCTCGGGCGTCATGCGGCTGGCGGACCGCACCGCCCGGGCGCTGATGACGCCGCGACGGGACGTCGAAATTATCGATATCGACGACAGCCTCGATGAAATCCGGGCGCAGCTGCACCGGACGAAGCGGTCTCGATTGCCGGTTCGCAAAGGCAGTTCGGACGAGGTGATCGGCATCCTTCCGGTGAAGGACTTCTACGATTCGATGTCCGAACACGGCAGCGCCGATATCAAGGCTCTGACGCAGGACGTCCCGGTCGTTTCAGACCTTGCAACCGCGACCAGCGTGATTGAGGCGATCAGGAAATCGCCTGTTCACATGGTGCTGGTGTTTGACGAATACGGCCATTTCGAAGGGATTGTCTCGTCCGGCGACATTCTGGAAGCGATCATGGGCGCGCTCCAGGAGGGGCCGGTCGAGGAGCAGGCGATCGCTCGCCGAGACGATGGTTCCTATCTCGTCTCCGGCTGGGCGCCGATCGATGAATTCGCCGAGTTCCTGAACCTCAAGCTCGACGACGATCTCGAATATCAGACCGTGGCCGGCCTGGTGTTGGAGGAGCTGAAACATCTGCCGGAATTGGGGGAGAGCTTCACAAGGGATGGGTGGCGCTTCGAGGTCGTCGATCTCGACGGCAGGCGCGTGGACAAGATCCTTGTGTCTGAAGTTCGCGACTGAGCTCGACGGGCGCAACAACGACACGATTCGCATCCGCCACAGGAAGACGTGGCCCGACATCAGGAGGTATCGCCATGGCATGGTCCGCCAGCCAGTATGTGAAGTTCGAGGACGAGCGCACGCGGCCGGCGCGCGATCTTCTGGCGCAGGTGCCGCTGCAGAACCTTCGCCGCGCCGTCGACCTCGGCTGCGGGCCGGGCAATTCGACCGAACTCATCATCAAGCGTTATGGGGCTGCCGGCGTCTCCGGCCTCGACAGCGACATCAACATGCTGGAGACGGCCCGCAAGCGGCTTCCCGGCACCGCCTTCGTCGAGGCGGATCTTGGCAGCTGGCAGCCGACGGAGCCCGCCGACCTGCTCTTTGCCAATGCCGTCTTCCAGTGGCTGCCCGATCACCTCGACATTTTCGAGCGGCTGATGGACGGGCTTGCCGAAGGCGGCGTTCTTGCCGTGCAGATGCCCGACAATCTCGGTGAACCCTCACATCTGGCGATGGAAGAAACTGCCCATGGCGGCCCCTGGAAAGTTGCATTCGAGGCAAAGAGCGTGCGCCGCAGGCCCCTGCCCGCGCCGTCGGCCTATTACAACAGGCTGATCGCCAAGGCCTCGCGCGTCGATATCTGGCACACCATCTACAATCACCCGATGGCCGATGCGGCAGCGATCGTCGAATGGGTCAAGGGAACCGGGCTGATGCCCTATCTCGCCCGTGCCGGCGCAGAGCATCGCGAGGCATTCCTCACCGATTACCTCGCGCGGGTCGAACAAACCCATCCTAAGCTGGCGGACGGGCGGGTGCTGCTCAGATTTCCACGGCTTTTCATGGTGGCGGTGAAGAAATGACCGGCTGCGCCCGGCATGCTCTTCGCACTCTTGCGCTCACAGTCCGCAGGGATTGCACATGAGGTTCCGGCGTCGGTGGATCTGTCGTTGCCCCGAAACCGCTGCACATTTCCGAACGACGTGCTTTATTTAACGGCGGCCAGCCCGCCAGCCAGCAGCGCGTCCAGTTGGGCGAGTTCGGCTGCAGTCAGGCTGATCCCTTCAGCTTCCGATTTCATGCGCGCGGCGAAGCGGCGCTGCGATGGCAGCCGAGCGCCTTGTCCGACGATCGTTTCGAAGAGGATTTCGGCGCGCGCGAACGGATCGCCGGGGCGGCCCCTGGCGAAGGTTTCGGGTGACATTGCAATGATCAGTTCGCCATGGAACGGCGCCAAGGTCGTCGTTCCGAGATAGTCTAGAACCTCGGGGCTGGTAAGATCGCCGATCATGATGCCGGCGAGCAGCTCTATCATGGTGGCGATGGCGGACCCCTTGTGGCCGCCAAAAGGCATCATTGCGCCTTCGAGCGCGGCAACCGGGTCAGTGGTGGGATTGCCGGCAGCGTCGATCGCCCAACCTTCCGGCAGTTGCTTGCCAGCGCGGCGGTGCAGTTCAATCTCACCGCGCGCCGCCACCGACGTGGCAAAATCGAACACGTAGGGCGGTTGGTCTTTGCGAGGCCAGCCGAAGGCGAATGGATTGGTACCGAGCAGAGGCTTGCTGCCTCCGGATGGGGCAACCGTCGCATAGCTCGGGCACATCACCAATGCTGCAAGGCCGTGCGCGGTCAGTGCCTCGACCTCGGGCCATAGGGCCGAGAAGTGCGAGCAATCGTTGATGACCATGGCGGCGATACCAAGCCGCCTGGCGCGTTCCGCGAGTACGGGTACGCCGAGTTCAAACGCCGCACTGGCGAAACCGCCCTGCGCGTCGACCCTGACGATCGCGCTGCCGTCATCCGGCGCAAGGACAGGAGCGGCATCGGGCTTCACCTTGCCCGCCTTCACCGTGCGCAACGCCCCCTCGATGCGGTAAATTCCGTGCGATTTGCAGGCATCGCGCTCGCCGGCCACGATGACATGGCCCAAAGCCGCCGCCTGCACCTTGTTCAATCCTGCGCGCTCGAAGATCGCAACGATTCGATTTTGCAGGGCTTCGATGCTCATCGTAACGGCTTCAGTCACGCAATTCTCCATCCGAGATCAAGTTCTTTCGCCGCCCCGCCTTTCGGCCGCCACCGGCTCGCTGGCAAGTCTTCGACCGTCCTGCAGCCCAGTTGCGCCATCGTTGCCGTCAGTTCGGCTTTCAGGACGTTCATCAAATGATCGCCGCCGCGACGCCCGATGGCGGCGGAAGCAAACAGGAATGGGCGGCCGATCAGGACAAAATCGGCGCCGAGCGCCAGCATCCGGGCGATATCGAGGCCGGAGCGCACACCGCCGTCTGCGAGCAGCAGGGTCTTGGGGCCAAGTCGTGCGCGGATTTCACCGATGACCTCCGCCGCAGACAGCGCGGCGTCGAGTTGCCGTCCCCCATGATTTGAGAGGATCAGACCATCGCCGCCCAAGGACATATATTCCTCCGCTTCTTCGGGGTGAAGCACACCCTTGACCAGGATCTTGCCTGGCCACGCGTCTCGGATTTTCTTGAAGCGCTCGCGGGTGACGTGACCCGTCATCACCCTGCCGACAAATTGGGCCGCTGCGGCAAGGCTCGAGCCCTTCGGGTAGTAAGGCGAGAGATTGGCGAAGTCGGGAACCCCGTTTTGCAGAATGCCCATTGCCCATGACGGCCGCATCGCCACCTGCGTGATCGTTGAAAAGTCAAGACCGGCGGAATGGTCAAACCATTGCGGATGTCGCGCTCGCGCCGGGCGGACGCTGGAATGTCGACAGTCACGACAAGAACGTCGTAGCCCGCTCTGCGCGCCCGATCCACCATGTCGTCTTCCATGGCGGGATCGTTCGGTGGATAGAACTGGAACCAAGTGTGATGACCGCCTGCAGGACGGATCGTCTCAAGCGAGGTGTTGGCGAAAGTGCTCAGGATATAGGGAAGGTTATGCTGCCTGGCAGCCTGTGCGAGCGGCAGCTCGGACCCGGGCCACAGGAGGCCGGCCAACCCAAGCGGCGCGACGGCAAATGGCGCGTCGAAACGATGGCCGAACAGGCTTGCGCCAGTATCGGGCTCGTCGGCGTCGGCGAGGTAGCTCGGCATAAGCACCACCTCTTCCAGGGCCGCCAGATTGCGCCGCACGGAAGCTTCGCGCCCGAGTCCGCCGACGAGGTAGTCCCAGGCGAAACGCGGCATGCGTCTTTGCGCGGCCTTTTTCATGTCGGCGACGCAGGGAAAACGTCGTTCTAGCGCTAGGTCCATCTCGGGTGCTTCGATGTTCAGGAGGAAGGAACGGCTGATCGTCCTGGCGTTCCCTGGCGGGACTGGTTGCTTCGATCAGGGCTCGTTGGACGTCATCGCGCCAAGCAGTTTCGGCAGGTGGCCGAAGCGCGCGACCAGACTGAAGACAATCGCTGCCGTCGCCACGAACAGGATCGTCACCGCCGCCATGGTCGGCGTGTAGCCGTAACGCAGCGAATTGAAGATCTTGATCGGCAGCGTTTCCAGCGTGAAACCGACCGTCATGTAGGCAACGATGTATTCGTTAAGCGACAGAACAAAGGCAAACGCGTAGCCCGATACGATGTACGGCGAGATCAGTGGCAGAACGACGGTTCGGAACACCGTGCGGTCGTCGCCTCCCAGGGTCGAGGCGGCCTCTACCAGCGAGCGGTCGATCGCCGAAAAGCCGAGCGAAATGGTCACCAGCGGCAGCGTGACGAAGAAGATGGCGTGGCCGATCATCGCCGTCCAGGGTTGCCCGTAGAATCCGGTCGTGGCCCAGAAAGTCAGCAGGCCGAGCGCCGTGATGACCGGTGGCAAGGTAAAGGGCGCCACGCCGAGCAACTGGAAGATATTGGCCCAGGGCGCGTAGCGGCGCCAGAGGAACCAGGCGAGCGGCAGGGCGATCAGCACTGCCAGCGCCGCCGACGAGAGCGCCAGCAGAAGCGACGCGATCAGCGCATTGCGCCATTCCATGTCGAGAAATATCTGACCGTACCAGCCGAGCGAGAAACCTTGCGGCGGGAAGGTGAGGCTCTGCCTTGCGTTGACCGAGACGCCGGCGACGACGATCAGCGGCAAAGCGAGAAACAGTCCGACAATCACGAAAAGAACGTTGCGGAGAATGGTCATTTGCTCGCCCCTCCGTGGCGGCCAACGAGCAAGGTGAGCGCTACAAGGGCCAGTGTGACCAACACCAGGAAAACCGCCATGGCAGCCGCGAAGGGCATATTCGATTGATAGATCGCCTGGTCGGTAATGTGCACGGAAAGCGTCCAGTGCTGCGGGCGGCCGAGCAGTTGCGGCAACAGATAGGATCCGAGCGCGAAAATGAAGACCATGATCAGCGTGGCGACGATCGTATCGCGCAGCGCTGGCACGACAACCGTGAAGAAGGCCTTGACCGGCGAAGCGCCGAGCGTGCGCGCGGCCTCCGAAAGCGTCGGATCAAGCCGCACCAGCGCGGGGTAGAGGACCAGGACCGTGTAGGGGAAGGCCTGATAGACCATGCCTGTGACAACGGCCCCGATGCTCGGCGTCAGGGCGACGGCCTGCTGCATGAGGCCGAGCCATACAAACAGGTTGGTGATGCCGGCCGTGCGCGAAAACAGCGTCGACCAGGCGAAACCGATGATGACCTCAGACAGGGACAGGATCGAAAGAAGTGCGACCAACCAGGCCACCTGGGTGCTCCGCTTCATGCGGATCAGCAGATATGTGAAAGGCAGGGCCAGAACGACACAGGTCGCGGCCACCGCGACCGCGAGGAGCAGGGAAAAGCTGAGCACTCCGCCGAAGAAGGCTGAGAGGAAGCGGACATAATTGTCGAAGACGAAATCCGGCGTGTAGAAGCCGCCCTGCTGGCGTTTGAAGAAGCTGACGGAAATCATCGTGCCGAAAGGCACGACGAAGAAGACGATCAGCATGATCGCCGGGAAGGCTAGCGGGGCATAGTCGCCAAGCGTCTGCGGGGCTTCGCGTCTCATTGCTCGAGCACCACACAGTCCCTGTCGGTGAGCGCAATGCCCACCGTCTGGCCCACCGCCACGTCAGGGCGCTCGCGCGGCGTCGAGACCGCAATGAACTGCTGACCGCCGACATTGACAAAGGTTTCGACGACGCCGCCGAGATCGCGCACAAAGGTGACCTCGCCCGTCAGTGCGCCGGCCTCGGGCGGGCCCAGGCGCACGTCTTCCGGCCGGATTGAGAGTGTGGCGCGCTCGATCCCTGCCGACAGCGACAGGGCCGCGACCGGCTGCCCCAATATGCTGACCGCGCCGCCCTCCCGCCTGGCCTCGACCAGGTTTGTCTGGCCAATGAAATCCGCGACGAAGCTGTCTGCCGGTCTACGATAAATCTCGGTCGGCGACGCTGCCTGGCGGATCTGACCGCCGTTCATGACCACAACCGTATCGGCCATGGTCATCGCCTCGCGCTGGTCATGCGTGACGGCGATCGTGGTGATGCCGAGCCTCTGATGAAGCTGGCGAAGCTCCACCTGCATGGCTTCGCGCAGCTTCGCATCAAGCGCCGACAGCGGCTCGTCGAGCAGAAAGAGTTTCGGAGAAATCGCCAGTGCCCTTGCGATTGCGACGCGCTGCCGCTGGCCACCGGAAAGTTTCGACACGGCGCGATCAGCGTAGCCCGGCAAATAGATCATCGCCAACAGCTCTTCGACGCGCTTCGCCTGTTCGTCTTTCGGACGGCCGCGAATGCGCAGTGGATAGGCGATATTCTCGCCAACCGTCAGGTGCGGGAACAGCGCCAGCGACTGGAACACCATGCCAAGCTCGCGCTGGTGCGTCGGCGTCCTGGTGATGTCTTTCCCGTTGAGCGTGATGCGGCCCGAGGTCGGCAGATCGAGACCTGCTATCATGCGCAGCAAGGTCGTCTTGCCGCAGCCGGAGGGGCCGAGCAGACAGACGAATGCCCCGTGCGGCACCGTCAGGTCGACATTGTCGACGGCGCGAATGACGCTGAAGTCCTTGACGATATTCTGAAGCGTGAGTCCCGACATATGCCTCTTCCCAACTGAAAGGCAGGCCTGCGAACGAGGCCTGCGAAAGCACGATTAGTCTCAGCTGGCGATCATTTCCGTCCACTTCTCATTCAGCCAGTCGGCCTTGGAGGTGTACATGTCGTAGTGCGGGATGATCGGTTCGATGTCGGAGGAAACCGCCGCAAATTCCTTCTCGTTCAGGTCGGTCGTTTCGCGCTTGACCGTTGGCGACGTGCCTACCTTGCGTGACAGCACGGCTTGGATGGACGGCTGGCACATATAGTCGATGAAGATATGGGCCTCTTCCGTCTTTTGCGACGCCTTCGACAGCGCCCACGAGCCTGCGTCCTGAATGCCGCCCTCTTTCGGGAAGGTCGAGCGAACGGGCTGGCCGTCCGCGGCGGCGAGGCCGGTCACGTCGTGGTAATATTGTCCCATCGGGATCTCACCCGACTTCAGCGCCTGCTCGAACTGCGCTTCGTCGCGATACCACAGGCGGACATTCGGCTTCAGCTCGGCCAGCTTGGCGAACACCTTGAGGATGTTCTCCTCAGTGTCGAGCGCCTGGGCGCCGCCGAAATAGGTCTTTGCCGTCACGTCGAGCAGGAAGGAGTTGGAGACGAGCGCCAGCAGGCCGAGCTTGTCGGCATTGGCCGGGTCCCAAAGCGCTGTCCAGCTGGCCGGCGCTTCCTTGTAAACATCGGTGTTGGTGACCAGGGTGATGAACCATGAGACCGCGCCGATCCCGGCGACGCGGCCATCCGGGTATTTGTTGATGAAGCGCTCGAGCAGGTTGCTGGAATTCTTGATCTTGGCGAGGTCGAGCGGAGCCCAGAGCTCTATGGCCTGACCCTTGCGCATCGCCACCTGCGACATCATCGAAACGTCAGCCGGCGCCTGACCTGCTTGGGCTGCCTGCTGCATCTGCACCAGCCAGGCCTCGCCGGTCGGCTCTGCGACGGATTCGACCGCGATGCCGGTCGCCTTGGTGAACTCCGGAAAGATGTTCTTGTCGAACGAGTTCTTGAAGTAGCCGCCATAAACACCGACCTTCAGCGACTTGGCTTGAGCGCGCAGCACATTGGGCATCGCCAACATGGCTACACCAGCACCTATGCCGACACCGAGCACGGTGCGGCGGTTCATTGTCAACTTCGTCATGATCTTTCTCCTCAACGATGCGGCACCGCCGCTACCCTCTTTCAGTTTATTCGAGGCCTTTGCAGCCTTCTTGTCATTCCGGGCCGCCTTGAGCTGCGGCCAAGGCCATCAGGCGGCGCGGCGGATTGCCGGGCTGAACGCCATCAGGCTCAATATCTCGAACAGCACCTGCGCGCCGGCATGGGCCGTGTTGGTGGTGGCGTCATACTGCGGCGCGACCTCGACGACATCGCCGCCGACCAGGTTCACGCCCTTGAAGCCGCGGACAAGCTCCAGCGCCTCGCGGGTGGTGAAGCCGCCAATCTCCGGCGTGCCCGTGCCCGGCGCGAAAGACGGATCGAGGCTGTCGATGTCGAAGGAAAGATAGGTCGGCCCGTCGCCGATGATGGCCTTGGCCTTTTCGATGATCGCAGGGATGCCCATCGCCGAGATCTCCTCGGCATGGATCACCGTCATGCCCGAGGCATAAGAAAACTCCCAGAGATATTCGGCCGAGCCACGAATGCCGATCTGAATCACGCGCGTCGGATCGAGCACACCGTCCAGCACCGCGTTGCGGAATGGGCCGCCATGGTGAAATTTGGTCAGATCGTAAGCACCGCCGGTGTCGCAGTGGGCGTCAATATGAATCATGCCGACTGGCCGCTCCTTGCCGACGGCCCGCAGAATCGGATGGGTGATCGAGTGGTCGCCGCCTACCGAGAGTGGCAGCACGCCTGCCGCCACGATCTGCGCCACGCGTTTTTCGATATCCTCGTGCGACAATTCCAACCTGTACCGGCTCTGAAACGCCACGTCGCCAATGTCTGCCACGCGCAGTTCCTGAACCGGCGCGCAGCCCAGCACATGATTGTAGGGCCCGATCCGCTCTATGGCGCGCAGCGCCCGCGGCCCGAAGCGCGAGCCCGGGCGGTTCGTTACCCCCAGATCCATCGGCACGCCGAGGAGCGCCACCTGCAAGTCCCCGAAATCCGGGTTGTCGTTGTCGATCTGCATGAGCGGGGCGGAGAGGAATGTCGGAATGCCCGAATAGGGCGCAAGGCGGGTGCCGCTCTTGTTGAAGATCTTCTCGGCCACCCTGCGGAACTCAGGATCGTGCAACTCACCGCCGTGGCTGTCGCCATACCTGGTTCGGAGTTCGGAAAGCTTGGTTTCATTCCAGGACATGACGGCCATCCTAACGGTTACGATGCTGCGATCAGGGTAGCAGGTCGGTCCTCGGCTGCAGCTCTGCGGCAGGGGCCGATGGCTTCTTCCACTGATTGAACGGCAAGCTCACTGGAAAATCAATTGATATTAATATACGGTTTCATGCGAATTTTTCTCACAGGTTGTCGCCATGACCAGCCGTCTTCCGCCCCTCAACCCGCTACGCGCCTTCGAGGCCACTGCCCGCCATGGATCGGTTTCCGCCGCGGGCCGCGAATTGAATGTCACGCACGGTGCGATCAGCCATCAGATACGCACATTGGAGGAGTCGCTTGGCGTGCGCCTGTTCGAGCGCGGCGGCAAATGGCTGAAGCTGACAAGTCAGGGCGCGTTGTTGATGCCGGTCGTCTCCAATGCATTTTCGGATATCGCTGCAGCGAAGGCGGCGATGACCCGGCCCGCGACCGGCGGCACGCTGCGAGTGACTTGTGTTGCGGCAGTGCTGTCACTCTGGCTGATTCCGCGGCTACAGGAGTTCACCGATCAGTACCCCGACATCCTGCTTGACTTGCGCGCCTCGAACGACCCGAACAATCTGAGCTCCCCGAATGTCGACCTGTGCATTCTTTACGGCGGCGGCAACTGGCCCAATTATTGGTCGCGCCTCTGGAGCCGGATGGAGCTCTTCCCTGTCGTCAGCCCAGCCCTCATGAACCGGCGCCCGCTACGCTCCCTGCGCGATTTGCGTGACCATATGCTCCTGCACGCTGATCGCGGCAATGAGTGGAACACCTGGCTCACCGCGGCCGGGGTTGCGATGCCGGCACGCCAACACATGATGAGCGACGCGCGCCTGTCGATCGAGGCTGCCATACACGGTCATGGCATTGCGCTCGGCGATAACATCACCACCGCGCACATGATCGCGCGTGGCGAGCTGATCGCGCCGTTCGACCTTACGGTTCCGGCCAACGACGCGGTCTATGTGGCCTGCCGAACCGAAGCTCACGCAACGCCAATCGTCCGCGTCTTCATCGACTGGTTCTACGCTTCGCTCGCCCGCAACTGAGCATGCCTTGGGGCTGAGCGCCAACTGTAACATCGCCACACCTTTTGCATACGACCGGGCCACAGCACCTGCCCGCTCCAAATATTGTCAAATGCCTGTTACCCCTCGCCGCCCAGGTTGCGGCGAAACCGGCAGGCATTATAGTCGGCCGCAAAATCTCGGAGGTGAGACATGCACGCTGCCCCTACCCCGCCGGTCACCCTCGTCATCTTCGGCGCCACCGGCGATCTGACGCGCCGACTCCTGGTGCCGGCGATCATCAACCTGACGCGTCAGCGCCTCGTCGGCGAGGATCTCAATATCCTCGGCATCGGCATCGAAACGGGTGACGACGAATTCCTGCGCGGCCGGCTCGATGCCTTCCTCGAGCATCTGAACGGCGAGGAGCAGACGGTTAAGGACGAGGCCTGGGAGAGCCTGCGCCGGCGGATTTCCTATATGTCGGGCGATTTCACCAAGGAGGATGTTTTCCTCGAGATCGGCAAGCGGCTGGGGCCGAACGCCAATGCCGCCTTCTATCTGGCGGTGCCGCCATCCTTCTTCGGCACGATCATCGAGAAGCTTGGCGCTCATGGGCTGACCGATGAAAGCGAGGGCGTCTTCCGCCGCGTGGCCATCGAGAAGCCGTTCGGGACCGATCTCGCCTCTGCCCGGGCGCTCAATGCGCAGATCCTCGCGCAGATCGACGAAAGCCAAGTTTACCGGCTCGATCATTTCCTCGGCAAGGAGACGGTGCAGAACCTGATGACGGCGCGTTTCGCCAACATGATCATCGAGTCCCTATGGAACAGTCGCTATATCGACCATGTGCAGATCACCGCCGCCGAGATCGTCGATGTCGGCAGCCGCGGCAAATTCTACGATGCCACGGGGGCGCTGCGCGACATGGTGCCGAACCATCTGTTCCAGCTCTTGGCGATGATCGCCATGGAGCCGCCGAACAGCTTCGATGCCGAGGCGATCCGCAACGAGAAGAGCAAGGTGCTGAAGGCGCTGCGCATCTATACGCCCGAGGAGGCAAAGACGCATGGCGTGCGCGGCGCCTATGCGGCCGGCCCGCTCAACGGCGTCGAGCTTCCGGCCTATCGCGACAGCAAGGACGTCTCACCCGACAGCCGGACCGAGACTTTCGTGGCACTGAAGCTCTATGCCGATACCTGGCGGTGGGCGGGTGTGCCCTTCTACCTCAGAACCGGCAAGGCAATGACGGCGCGCGACACCGAGATCGTCATCACCTTCCAGCCGGTGCCCTTCGCGCAGTTTCGCGAGACCGAGGTCGATCGCCGCCTGCCGCCCAACCGGCTGGTGATCCAGGTGCAGCCGGACGAGGGCATGAGCATGGAAATCTCGATCAAATCGCCCGGGCTTTCCGTCGATACGACGCCAGTGTCGCTCGACTTCCGCTATGCCGACAAGTTCGATATCGGCAAGACCACCGGTTATGAATCGCTGCTCTACGATCTCTTCATCGGCGACCAGACGCTATTCCAGCGCGCCGACGGCATTGAGGCCGGCTGGGCGGCGGTGCAGCCTTTCCTCGACGTCTGGAGCAAGGACCCGAGCACGCCCGAAGCTTACGCGCCGGGTAGCATGGGACCGGCCTGCGCCGACGCGCTCATCGAGCGCGACGGACTCAAATGGCATGAACTCGGCGTCATCCTGCACCGCGACGGCAAGAACAGCAAATAGAGCCTGCCTGGATCATTGACCTTGGCTGCATGCGGGGCTGACGGAGGCGCCGCTATTGCCACCTTGCGTGGCAAGCGCTCCGCGGGCCTTGCGGGGCGGACAGCGCGCCCAGTCGACGCGACCGCTCGGAGCGCCGTTATCGACACTGCCGGTTTCGATCGAGTCGAGCGGGATGACCAGCCCGGTCTGCGGCTCGGCGCCCGGCGCGGTGCCGAGCGGCGGCGTGCCGTCAAAGCGGCCGCTGGCATCCATGCCCATGTTCGATTGGGCAAGAACCGGGCCGGAGAGGCTGAGGAGAGCGATCGACGTTGCTGCAATGAACCTGCGCATGATGCTGTTCCTTCTAATGTCGGCAATGCGGCAGAAACAGCCATTCTACGCCCCTTGTTCCCTATCGGGCAGGCCCGGGCGATCAAAGTTTGGCGAGCAGATTAAAAACCTCCCCAAGCCTCAATCACGCCAGCGCGACAGCACCCTCTCGAGGCCTGTCGGATAGAGATCGAGGCCGGCATCACGCAGCATGTCGCGGCCGAACCAGCGTGCCGTCGCCGCCGTCTCGTCCAGCTCGGAATAGCGGATTTCGTCACGATCGTAGAGGGCATTGTCGGCCAACTCGATATCGGCGGCGAAGATGAATTCGTGGCCGATTGCGCCATGGTGTTCGAAGATGTTTTCGAGAAGATGCCAGGGGCCGACGATGCGGATATCCGTCTCGAGCTCCTCCCGGATTTCGCGGTGCAGGGCTTGTTCGCGTGTCTCGCCGAATTCGATCGAGCCGCCGAGCGGGCGAACGCCCTTGATGCGGCCGCTGTCATCTTCCACTTCTGCAGCGAGCAACCGGTTCTCTCGCCAGGCAAGGCCGATCACTTTCACCCTGATCTGCTGCGGCGGGCGCCAGACGGTCATGCGGCTCTCCTTCGGGCGCGGACGAATAGAAAAGCCTCGCAGCGAATACGGCGAGGCTCCTATGTTCGGCCATCGCTCAGACGAACTGGCTGAGCCCCGGAACGGAAGCGACGACTTCGTCGACGACCTCTTCGCCGGCATATTGCTTGGCAATCGCGATGGTTTCCTTGGCGAGCGAGGTGATCTCGCCCATGCCGAGGCCCTGGCCCATCAGCTGCTGACCGAGACCCATGATGCCGCCGCCGCCGAGCGAGCTCATCAACCCTCCAAGCAGGCCGCCGCCGCCGGCGCCTGCGCCATTGAACTGGGCGACGAGATCGGCCCCGCCAGGAATCGCCTCGATCATCCGCGCCACCGGACCGTCGGCGGCCTCGCGCTGCAGGAAGCCGAGCATCATGCCGAGCGCCTTCTCCGCCTGCTCGGGGGAAATACCCACGCGATCGGCGATATCAGTCACAATTTCGTTCATCGTCAGCCTCCTGTTATTTTTTGACGTTAACGTCAACGTTATTCGAGAATCGACTGCAACTCAAGCCAGCGGTTTCGCTTCCCATGCAAACAGTTGTCCGCATCTGCCTGCCTGCTTATAACAGGGAAACGATGGTTCGATGAAGGCCGCGGACGCCGGACCTTCTCGACAAATGGCGGCAGCGCCGAAGGGAGCATTTGGGGATGATCGAGGACGGCAAGATTTTCATCGGCGCAAGCCGCAATCCCGACGACAGCATCAACAAGCCGGAATATCTTGACCTGAAATTCGGCAACCGCCACGGCCTCGTCACCGGCGCCACCGGCACCGGCAAGACGGTGACGCTGCAGGTGCTGGCGGAAGGCTTCTCCCGGGCCGGCGTGCCGGTCTTTGCGGCCGATATCAAGGGCGATCTTTCCGGCATCGGCGCCAGGGGAGAGCCGAAGGATTTCCTCACCAAGCGTGCCGAACAGATCGGTTTTGCCGATTATGAATTCGACCAGTTTCCGGTGATTTTCTGGGATCTGTTCGGGCTGAAGGGCCACCGGGTGCGCACCACCGTCGCCGAGATGGGCCCGCTGCTGCTCGCCCGGCTGATGGATGCCAGCGAGCCGCAGGAAGGCGTCATCAACATCGCCTTCAAGATCGCCGACCAGGCCGGGCTGCCGCTGCTCGATCTCAAGGATTTCACCTCACTGCTCAACTATATGGGCGAGAACGCCAGCGAGCTTTCCAGCCAGTACGGCCTGATCTCCAAAGCCTCGGTCGGCTCGATCCAGCGGGCGCTGCTGGTGCTCGAACAGCAGGGCGCGGAGCACTTCTTCGGCGAGCCGGCACTGAAGATTTCCGACATCATGCGCACCAGCAACAATGGCTACGGCCAGATTTCGGTGCTTGCCGCCGACAGACTGATGATGAATCCGCGGCTCTACGCCACCTTCCTGCTCTGGCTGCTGTCGGAGCTCTTCGAGGAACTGCCGGAGGTCGGCGATCCGGAAAAGCCGAGGCTCGTCTTCTTCTTCGACGAAGCGCATCTGCTCTTCAACGACGCGCCGAAGGTTCTCGTCGAACGCGTCGAGCAGGTGGTGCGGCTGATCCGCTCCAAAGGCGTCGGCGTCTATTTCGTGACGCAGAACCCGCTCGACGTGCCGGAAACAGTGCTTGCCCAGCTCGGCAACCGCGTCCAGCATGCGCTGCGCGCCTATTCGCCGCGTGAGCAGAAGGCGGTGAAGACGGCCGCCGACACCTTCCGCCCGAACCCGGCCTTCGATTGCGCCACCGTCATCACCACTCTCGGCACCGGCGAGGCGCTGGTCTCGACACTGGAGGCCAAAGGCGCGCCGTCCATCGTCGAGCGGACGCTGATCCGCCCCCCGTCGGGCCGCGTCGGCCCACTGAGCGATGGCGAACGCCAGCAGGTCATGGACAAGAGCCCGGTTCTCGGCGTCTATGACGAGGACGTGGACCGGGAATCCGCCTTCGAAATGCTGACGGCGCGCGCCAAAAAGGCGGCGGAAGCCGAGGCCGCCAAGCGAGCACAGGAAGAAGCGGCAGAGCAGCCGGGCACGACTTCCGGCTGGAGCCTGCCGGGCTTCGGCGATGACGACAACCGCCAGGGCCGCGGCCAATCGCGCGGCAGGTCTTCCGGCTACCAGCGCGAAACGGTGGTGGAAGCGGCAATGAAGAGCGTCGCCCGCACGGTCGCCACCCAGGTCGGCCGGGCATTGGTGCGGGGGATCCTAGGGAGCTTGAAGCGGTAGGCGTTTTGCGCGGCGGCGCGCTTGAGCCCTTCATCCGCCTGCCGACACCGACCGGGTCGAGCCACTGGTCTCGACCCGTCCTTCGGAAGCCGCAAACGGGGCGAAGGGACCATACCGCGACCTATCCATTCCCCACCAGTCTCTCGCAGGGCACGTCCCCTCTCCCCGTCAGAAACGGGAGAGGGTGAGGGGCATCGGCACGGTTTGCCGGAGAGAATGCAGAATCGCCGCTTTACCTTGAACTTTCGGCCTTTCTTTCCTAAATTGCCCGGCATCGACCATTTCAACAGGATGTGTGCCGCAATGGATCTCAACCCGATCGCAATGCCAGTTCGCCTTGCCAACGGGGAAATCCATATCCATGCCTGCCTCCATCACTCTCTCGCAAATCTCCTGGGCCACGCCTGACGGGCGGCCGCTTTTTTCCGATCTCGACCTCAGTTTCGGCAGGGACCGCAGCGGTCTCGTCGGACGCAACGGCGTCGGCAAAACGACGCTGCTGAAGCTCGTCTCCGGTCAGATCCAACCTCAGTCGGGGACGGTTTCAGTCAGTGGCAGTCTCGGCGTACTGCGCCAGAGCGTCCAGGTCACGCCTAGCGAAACCATTGCCGATCTCTTCGGCGCGGCCGGGGCGCTCCCGCTTCTTCGGCGTGCCGAAGCCGGCGCGGCAACGGCCGACGAGCTTGCTTCGGCGGACTGGACGCTGGAGGCGCGGATCGCCGCCGCGCTCAAGCGGACGGGGCTCGACGCGGAGCCGCAGACGCCGCTTGCCGTACTCTCTGGCGGGCAGCGCACACGCGCCGCTCTTGCCGCGCTTATCTTCGGCGAGCCGGACTTCCTGCTGCTCGACGAGCCGACAAACAATCTCGACCGCGAAGGCCGCGACGCGGTGATCACGCTGATTTCAGGCTGGCGGGCCGGCGCGGTCATCGTCAGCCATGATCGGGAATTGCTCGATAGCGTCGATCAGATTGTCGAGCTGACCTCGCTCGGCGCGACACGCTACGGCGGCAACTGGAGCCATTATCGCGAACGCAAGGCGCTTGAGCTGGCCGCCGCCCGGCATGATCTTGCCGATGCCGAAAGTCGCATGACGGAGGTGGCCAGGAAGGCACAGGCGAACGTCGAGCGTCAGGCACAGAGAGACAGCGCCGGGCGGAAGATGGCCGCCAAGGGCGGCATCCCGCGCATCATGCTCGGCGGCATGAAGGAGCGGAGCGAAACCACCGGCGGCGACAATGCCCGTCTTGCCGAACGACGGCGCGCCCAGGCCCTTGAAGAGGCCAAGGCGGCGCGCGAGAAGATCGAGATCCTCCAGCCGCTGCAGGTTAGCTTGCCGCCGACGGGGCTGCCGGCCAGCAAGATCGTGCTGAAGATCGACGGCGTGACGGCAGGTTACCGGCCTGATCAACCCATCATCGACGATCTCTCCTTCGACGTGACCGGACCGGAACGTATCGCCGTCACCGGGCCGAACGGCTCGGGCAAGACGACGCTGCTCGCGCTCATCACCGGCGAGCTGAATGCCTGGTCCGGCACGGTTGCGGTGATGACCGGTTTCGCGATGCTCGACCAGGAGATCGGCCTACTCGATCCATCGGCCTCGATCCGCGACAATTTTCGCCGAATCAATCCGCAAGCCGATGAAAACACCTGCCGGGCCGCGCTCGCCCGCTTCATGTTCAGAGCCGATGCGGCATTGCAGACGGTTTCGACCCTCAGCGGCGGCCAATTGCTGCGGGCCGGTCTTGCCTGCACGCTCGGCGCCGCACCGCCGCCGCTGCTGATCCTGGACGAGCCGACCAACCATCTCGATATCGACTCGATATCTGCCGTCGAGGCGGGGCTCAGCGCCTATGACGGGGCGCTGATCGTCGTCAGCCACGACGAGACGTTTCTCGAAACCATCGGCATAACGCGGCGCCTGGATTTGCCGGGCCCGCGATGCGGGTAGGTGATTTCAGCGGGCAGCAGTGCTCTCCGCCAGCGGCACCTTCCATTCCCTACCCCCGCTTATGAGAGCGCGGCCTCCTCCAACCTCCCTTGCCTCCTTTTGTCGGCAATGGTATTTCCATCCTGCAACCCTTTCGAGAAAGGAGGATCACGCTATGCAGTATTATTTCCGGCATCATCGCCAGCGTGGTCCAGTCAACGCCCTGCAAATGCGTTTGCAGGGCTGACCAGAGACGCTTTCACTCTCTTCCTGGTCTGCCCTTCGTGGCCGATGCGCCGCCGTCGGATGACTGCGCGCATTCCTCTCATTCCCGGGCCCGCAAGACGCAATCCGTGATGGCCTGACGCCACCGATTGCGCCCGCCCCCGGCCAGGACCAGAGAACGAACATGACCCTCATCAATATCCGCAATCTCGGCGTGACGCTCGCCAATCGGCTATTTTCCAACCTCAATCTCGTCGTCAATGCAGGCGACCGCATCGGTCTCGTCGCCGCCAACGGCCGCGGGAAATCCACCCTGCTTGCCTGCATCAACGGCGCGTTGGAGCCGAGCGCGGGCGAGATCACCAAGGCGCGTGGGCTGACGATCGGCCATGTCGCGCAGAATGTGCCGACCGCCCTTTTCGACACGCCGTTCCATGATGCGGTGCTGCAGGCGCTGCCGGCCGATCAGGCCGAAAGCGAGAGCTGGCGCGTCGATGTCGTGCTGGAATCGCTGGAGGTGCCGGAAGTCATGCGCAGCCGGCCGCTGAAGCAATTGAGCGGCGGCTGGCAGCGGCTGGCGATGCTTGCGCGCAGCTGGGTCAGCGAGCCCGACGTGCTGCTGCTCGACGAACCGACCAACCATCTCGACCTCGAAAAGATCGCGCAGCTGGAAAGCTGGCTGAATGCGCTGCCGCGCGAGGTGCCGGTCATCCTCTCCAGCCACGACCGCGCCTTCCTCGATGCGACGACGAACAGGACGCTGTTCCTGCGGCCGGAGCAATCGCCGGTCTTCGCGCTCCCCTATAGCAGAGCACGCGCCGCCCTCGACAAGATCGACGCTTCCGAGGCGCGGCGTTACGAGCGCGACATGAAGGCGGCCGAGCAATTACGCAAGCAGGCGGCCAAGCTCAACAATATTGGCATCAATTCCGGCAGCGACCTGCTGGTCGTCAAGACGAAGCAGCTGAAGCAGCGGGCGGAGAAGCTGGAGGACGCGGCAAAACCGGCCCATCTCGAGCGCTCGGCCGGCGCCATCCGGCTTTCCAACCGCGGCACGCATGCCAAGGTGCTGATGACGTTCGACGACGCGGCGGTGACGACGCCGGACGGGACGCTGCTGTTCAAGACCGGCCGCCAATTCATCTGCCAGGGAGACCGCATCGTGCTCCTCGGCCTCAACGGCGCCGGCAAATCACGGCTGGTGTCGATGCTGAAACAAGCGATCGACAGACCCGAGGCCGGGCAGAATGGAATCAAGGCGACGCCGTCGCTGGTTCTCGGCTATGGCGATCAGGCGCTGGCCGATCTTGCCGACAAGGATACGCCGATCGGCACGATCATCCGCCGCTTCGATGTCGGCGACCAGCGGGCGCGGGCACTGCTCGCCGGAGCCGGCATGACGATCGACATGCAGTCAAAGCCGATCGGCCAGCTTTCCGGCGGCCAGAAGGCGCGGCTCGGCATGCTGGTGCTCAGGCTGACGGAGCCGAATTTCTATCTGCTCGACGAGCCCACCAACCATCTCGATATCGAGGGACAGGAAGCGCTGGAAAACGAGCTGATGGCGCATGAAGCGAGTTGTCTGCTGGTCTCGCACGACCGCAGCTTCGTGCGGGCGGTTGGAAACCGCTTCTGGTTGATCGAGAAGAAGCGGCTGGTGGAGGTGGAGAGCCCGGAGGGGTTTTTTGCTTCTGTGGCAGTGTGACAAGCTTTTGAGGTCTGGCGTCCGTAGCCCAAAGCGTTTCAGGCGCAAGCCCCTCAGCCCAGCCCTCTCTCCGTTCTGACGGGGAGAGGGGACGTGCCATAAGAGAGGTCGCGTGAAACGGAGAGCTTGCGGCATGTCCCTTCTCCCCGTCAGAACGGGGAGAAGGTGGCGGCAGCCGGATGAGGGGCACGCCGTCCGGCACAGCAGCTACCGCTTCGGCGCCACCAGGCAGAAGAAGGCGCCTTGGGGATCGGTGGCCTGGATGATCCAGCTGCCGCCGGGGACTTCCATCGGGCCGTTGACGACCTTGCCGCCGCCCGATGTGACGCGTTCGATCGCCGCGTCGATGGCGGGAACGATGAAATAGTAGCTCCAGCAGGGCATGGGCACGCTGTCTGGCTTGGTCATCATCCCACCGATCTGCCTGCCATCATGCGAGAAGAGGTAGTAGACGCCCATTGGCCCCATATCCATCTCGCTGTCCTTCGTCCAGCCGAACAGATTGGAATAGAAGGCCAGCGCGTCTTTGCCGTTGCCGGCGTAGAGCTCGTGCCAGCCGATGTTGCCGGGTGCGTCGGGGGCGAGTTCCGGCCACTCCTGTTCCATCGGCGCCGGCGTCATGATGCAAATGACGGCGCCATGCGGGTCGGCGACGACGGCGAAACGGCCTACGCTCGGGATGTCCTGGGGCGGCCGGCGCACCGCCCCGCCATTGGCGGCGAAATCCCTTGCCGTCTGGTCGACATCGTCGACGCCGACATAACCCGTCCAGTTCGGCGGGATGCCCTGACCTTCAAGCTCGGCCGGAAACTCCATCAGGCCGGCGACGCCGATGCCGTTCGCCTCGAAGATCGTATAGGTCGGCATGCCCTCCACCTGCATGTCCGAGGTGGTCCAGCCGACGACGGAACTGTAGAATTTCGCGGCGGCTGCGGTGTCTGATGTCATCAGCTCACACCAGATGAACTTTCCATGCGTCTTGGACATCACGTTCTCCCTCTTGTGACGCCACCCTTTCGCTGGGGGCGCCGTGATTGTCAGATTCTGCGGATGTAATGTGCTTCCATGAACTGCTTCCACGAACCGTCCTCCTGCTTGGCGCTGGAGGTGAAAGTGCGGTGATTGTCGTCGATGAAGGTGATCCGCTCGCGGTAATCGGCAAGGCCATCGCCGCTGAAGTCTGGTCCTGTCGTATAGAGGTCGAGAACATTGCCGGAGGCGTCGACCTCGCCCTCATAGACCCACATATAGTCCATCATGCTGCCGATCCAGCTGCCGACATATCTGCCCTTCTCGGCGTTGTAGCCGAGCGTCAGGATCGTGGTGGCCCGCTTGCCATTCGGCATGAGGCCGGTTCCTTCGGCGACGAACCAGATGCCGTGCAGCGAACGCACGGTCTCCGTCCAGTCGTTGCCGTCGGACATCTCGGGTGCGGTGACGCTCCAGTCGCCGACCAGTCTTTCCAAAAAAGAATGCTCCTTCAGCACTTCGGCCGTTTTCATCATCGCTTCTCCCTTCGGGTGACGATATTCCAGATGTTTGATGGCTCAGTGACAGCAGGACGAGGTCTTCGGAGCATCCTCATATTCGTCGTGGCGGCGCACGAAATTCATCGTGCTTTCCTCGTTGCGGCCCTTCGGCGCGCGGTCGAGGATCATCAGGGTGCCGATCAGTTCTTCCGGCCCGCGGGCATAGCTCGAATAGGTATGAAAGACCTCGCCCTTGTCGTTGCGGTAGAAGGCGCTGAGGCCGGGCAGCTCGTCATGAGCCTCAGCCGGCTCGATAGCAGTGAAATTGTAGAAGACTTTGTCTTTGGCAAGGTCCTCCGGACTGAAAGAGACGTGATAATCGAAATTGAAATCGCTGCCGAAGGATGAGACCCAGGGGAATTTCCAGCCCATGCGCTTTTTATAGGCGGCGATCTTCTCGAGCGGGGCACGGGAAACAGCGACCCAGGTGACGTCGTGATGGTTGAGATGCGGCAGAGCGCCATCGACGTGATCCGACAGGAAGGAGCAGCCGGGGCAGCCGGCCTGCCAGCCGGGACCGAGCATGAAATGATAGATCAAAAGCTGGCTGCGGCCATCGAAGAGATCGGCGAGCGACTTCTTTCCCTCGGGTGTTTCGAAGACGTAATCCTTGTCAACCTTCACCCAGGGAAGTGCCATGCGGGCGGCGTTGATGCTGTCGCGCAGCTTCGTCGCCTCCTTCTCCTTCAGCAGCAGGGCGCGGCGGGCCTCCAGCCATTCCTCGCGGGAAACTACTTCGTTCTGCATGAACTGCGCCCTCCTCCGGCGCCCGCCGGTGAAGCCGGCTCAGCTCCTTCTCCTTGACTAATTGCATTGATATCAATAGAAATTGAGCATGTCAAATTCGATCGAGATCCCGTTTTCGACGACGCTGCTGGTGCGCGACACCTGCCTCTGCCTGCATGTGCAGCGGGCGGCACGCGCGCTTGCCCGGTTGTTCGATGATGCGTTGCGGCCGGCCGGCCTCACCAACGGACAGTTTTCCCTGATGATGTCGCTGAACCGGCCGGAACCGCCCCCGATGGGGCCGGTCGCCGCCCTGCTCGCCATGGACCAGACGACGCTGACGGCGGCGCTGAAGCCCTTACAGCGCAGGGGCTGGGTGACGGTGGCGGAGAACCCGAAGGACAGGCGCGGCCGGCTGCTCAGCCTTACTGCGGAAGGCAAGGCGGTGCTGGCAACGGCGTTGCCGATCTGGGAAAGCACGCATGCGGCCCTCGACGACGGATTGCCGGGCGGCGGCGTTGGGCGGCTGCGGCAGGATCTGCAGGCGCTGTCCGGGGCGACGGTGGAAGCGCCGAAACCGGCTGAGGGGTCGCGCCGGCCGCGTCAAAGTGGACGGGCGACGGGCGATTAGAGTGACCTGCCCCTCATCCCGGCTGCCGGCACCTTCTCCCCGTTGTGACGGCGAGAAGGGATATGCCGCAAGCTCTCCGTTCCACGCCGATCTTCGCAGGGCACTCCCCTCTCCCCGTCAGAATGGGGAGAGGGTTGCAGTGAGGGGCAAATCGCAGGTCGCTGCGATCAGGCGACGGTGACCGGTACTTCGGTCGAGGTGCGCATGGCGTGGCTGTAGGGGCAGACGATGTGGGCCGCGGCGGCGAGCTTTTCGGCGGTCTCGCGGTCGAGGCCCGGGATATTGACCGTCAGGGCCACTTCGATGCCGAAGCCGGTGCCGTCTTCGCGCGGGCCGATGCCGACCTTGGCGGAGACGGTCGTGTCCTCGGGAATCTTGACCTTCTGCTGGCCTGCAACAAATTTCAAGGCACCGAGGAAGCAGGCGGAATAGCCGGCAGCAAAGAGCTGTTCGGGATTGGTGCCGGTCGCGCCGTCGCCGCCGAGTTCCTTTGGAACGGTCAGCGTCACGTCCAGAACGCCGTTTTCGGATACGGCGCGGCCGGCGCGGCCGCCGGTGGCAGAGGCTTTGGTCGTATAGAGAATAGGCATGACGATCTCCTTTGGTTGGCCCTTCGATCGGGTTGGAGTTTTACTATAGCACAATTAAATTGTACGCAAGTGAATTTTGCAAATTGCATTTCGCAAGTGGAAAGAGGACAATCGCAGCCTCGGGGATGACGGATATGAAAGCGCAAACGGCAAAGACCATGGAGATACCTGAGGAGGAGAAGCGGCTGGAAAAGCAGCTGTGCTTTGCGGTTTACGCGACGGCGCATGCTTTTACCCGCGCCTATAAACCGATCCTGGACAGGGTCGGCCTTACCTATCCGCAATATCTGGTGATGCTGGTGCTGTGGGAACGCAGCGCCCTACCGGTGAAGACGATCGGCGAGCAGTTGGACCTCGATTCCGGCACGCTGTCGCCGCTGTTGAAACGGCTGGAACAGAGCGGGCTGATCAAGCGCATCCGCGATCTGCGCGACGAGCGGCAGGTGATCGTGTCGCTGACGCTGAAGGGCGAAGCGATGAAGGGAGAGGTCGATATGATCATGACGGCGATCGGGAAAGCCGCCGGCTGCACGATCGAGGAAATGGCCGAGATGCGCGACATGCTGCATCGGCTGCGGGCCAATCTCGGCCGGGCCGGCGACGGCTGAAAGCCCCTGCCCCGCGCCGGTGTGACGTCTGCGGCGGGATCAGGACCGCCGGGTGGCGGTCTTCGCCGTCGAGCGGCGCTTTTTTGCAGGCGCAGGTGCGGCATCCGCGTCTTCGGCGGCCTGCTGCAGACGAAGCGCCCTCAGCTTCTCCGTCTTCTTGTCACGGGCCGATGCCTCGGCCGCAATAATGGCGCGCGCCGTGTGATCGGTCGCTTCGGCCTTGTCGCGAGACGAAAGCTTGGCGGGATTGAAGAATTCTCCCTTGGTGGCGGTCATGTGCCCCCTTTCTCAGGTGATGGCGGCGTTTGATCCTTGCATTTCGGATGCCAACATCATTTTACGGCCGGGACGTAATTCCACAAAGCCGAGATGTGGCGACCGGCCCGTAACACCAGGGCCGGCATGCCACGGCCGGATCAGCGAGCGCGGACAGCCTTCTTCGGCGCCGGCAGCAGGCCCTCGCGCTGCAGCTTCTTGCGGGCAAGCTTGCGCTGGCGGCGAACGGCCTCCCCCTTTTCGCGGGCACGCTTCTCCGACGGCTTCTCATAAGCGCTGCGCGCTTTCATTTCCCGAAAAAGCCCTTCACGCTGCATCTTTTTCTTAAGCACGCGCAACGCCTGATCGACATTGTTATCCCTAACGAGTACCTGCAAACGAATATCCTTCCTGTCGGCGGCGAGGCCGCTGTCATATAATAAAAAATGGCGGGCTACTTGCCCATGCGGATTCCCGAAAATTTCAGCCACGGCTCGGCGTCATCGGCTTTGGCAGCCGCCTCAAGTGACGCCGCCCGTGGCGGTTCCCCGATGTCGATATCGTCATCGGTAATGCGGCGCTCGAAATTCTCGCCGGTGAACTGGACGCGATATTGCACGTGCCCGTGATCGTTGGGCAGGATGCTGGCGATCCGGCACCGCTTGTCTGCCTTTGCCGTGCGGGTCATGCCGGACTTCAGCACGATCATGTCGCCGACCTTGTAGCTTGGTCTGCTCATTCTGCGTCCCTCAACTCTTCGGCTGCTCAATTTCAAAACAAAAGGCCGGGCTTGAACCCGACCTCTTCCAGTCATTCAGCCACCAAGCTGCCTTTGATGGTCAGCGCGCTGCCAGTACATCCGTGGTCAGCGCGCCGCAATCTGTGGCCAGCCAAGGCGAACGACAATCATGCGGCCTGAAGGTTATCGGCCGAATTCTTGCCGGACCGCTTGTCGCGGACCAGGTCGTAGCGGACCTTCTGACCTTCGGTGAGTTCGCGCATGCCGGCACGTTCGACTGCCGAAATATGGACGAAAACGTCGGTGGAACCATCATCGGGCTGGATGAAGCCAAAACCCTTGGTGCCATTGAACCACTTGACGACGCCTGAATTCATAACGATCTCCTTTTCAACCGTTTGAGTGCGCCCGGGAACGATTCCGCGGGCAATATCGATGTTGAGACGAGATCTGACGAAGCGCTTTCAGCGCATGGACAAAGAGTCACAAGCAATATTCGATACGCCACATGTAGGGGGTTTGTCGAATTAAGCAATGGATTTTCGAAAATAAATTCCTCTACAGGCAGCGAATGAGAAAGCCTTTGCCGAAAAGATTGCCTTGGGCGGCCGGCTGGCGACCGCCCCGGCGGTATCACTGCCACACGACGATCGGCGCCTTTGTCGGAACGCGGTCGTAGAGATCGATGATATCCTGGTTCAACAGCCTGACGCAGCCCGAGGAGACGGCCTTGCCGATCGAGCGCCAGTCGGGATTGCCGTGCAGGCGGTAGAGCGTGTCCTCGCCGTTCGAGAAGATATAGAGGGCGCGTGCGCCGAGCGGGTTCTTCAGACCCGGCTCCATGCCGCCGTTCTCGATAGAATATTTGACCAGTTCCGGCTGCCGGGCAACCATCTCGTTCGGCGGCTTCCAACGCGGCCATCTCTGACGCCACTGGATGACGCCCGATCCCTGCCAGGCGAAGCCCTCGCGGCCGATGCCGACGCCGTAGCGCATCGCCATGCCGTCGGCCTGGACGAGATAGAGGAAGCGCGACGGCGTATCGACCACGATCGTGCCTGGCGGCTGGCCGGTGGGGTCGAGGACACGCTGGCGATAGTAGCGCGGATCGATTTCTTCATAGGGAACGGCGGGAATGAGGAAGCCGCCGTCCTCGACGGGTCCGTACATGACGGCAAGCTCCGGACCGCTCGGCACGCTCGACGCTCCCGGTGACTGGAACAGGCGCATCGGCGAGCGGTAGATGATCGACGTGTCGCCGGATGTCACGGTGTTGGCGGAGGAGGCGCAGCCGGCGAGCGCGGAAGCTGCCGTCAGAGCCGAAAGGGAAAGAAAGCTGCGGCGGGAAAGATGTCTATCGGAACTCATGACGCGGGACTGATTTCCTTTTGATGCGGGAATGCTGGAATAACGACATCAAGAAATCTATCGGCTTGCGCCAAATAAACCATAGCTTCACGCAGACGTGTTCCAGCCGGAGCCGACGATATGAAGAGCGCTGTTGCAGCGCTACATCACAACGATCTCGGCCTTGGCGGGAAGCCGGTCGTAGAGATCGACGACATCCTGGTTCAGCATGCGCACGCAGCCCGACGACGTTGCCTTGCCGATCGACTGCCAGTCCGGCGTGCCATGGATGCGGTAAAGGGTGTCCTGCCCGTCCTTGAAAATATACATGGCGCGCGCGCCGAGCGGGTTCTGAAGCCCGGGATTCATGCCGCCATTTTCCGCGGAGAAGGCGCGAACTTCCGGCTGGCGCGAGACCATTTCGACCGGCGGCGTCCAGCGCGGCCATTTCTGCTTCCACTGGATGACGCCGCGGCCCGTCCAGGCGTAGCCATCGCGACCGAGGCCGACACCGTAGCGCATCGCCTTGCCGTTAGCCTCGATCAAATAGAGGAAACGCGCCTTGGTATCGACGAGGACAGTGCCGGGGCGCTCGGTCGTCTGGTAGTCGACCTCCTGGCGCAGGAACTGCGGCTGCACACGGCTGATCGGGATCGCCGGCAGGGTGAAATCCTCGGCGCGCTGCTCGCCATACATTGCCATATGCACGGGATTGGTGAGCGGCAGGCCGTAAGTCTGGTGGAACTGGGTCTTGTAGAGTTCGCGCGTCTGGGGCACCGGCTGATCGGGGATCGGCCGCACCCGGCGCGGATCGACGCCCGGCGGCTGGTAGAAGACCGGCGAGGTTTCCTGAACGAAGCGGGCCGGCGAATCGGCAGCGACATCGGGGATCAGAATGTTGCAGCCGCCGAGCGTCGCGACAGCAATCATAAGCCCGGCAATCGGGAAAACCCGGCGCAGAAAATTCATGGGACCACCCTAATCAACGATCGGCGAGACGGCGATATCTGGCGCGACGATGGCATTCGCGGCTGGTGCGAGGCTGGCGTTCGTCGCGATACAGGACAATGCTGTTTCGCCGACGGCAGAGCTTACGCCGCCACCCCGTGGAAGAAGCGGATGCTCTGTTCGATCTCGGCTGGCAGCGCCGAGGTGTGGTTGCCGGCCACGGTGTCGGTTTCGATATGGACGCCGGCGGCGCGGGCGCGGCGGGCGAGCAGATCGGCGCGGTCGTTGAAATGAGCCTCTTCCGTGCCGTGGACCACCCGGACCGGGCATTTGAAGCTGTGGGCGTAACAGAGCGCCGAGCGTACCTCGAATTCATGCGCATTGCTGTCGTCGAAGCGGATGTCCTGGGGATAGCGGCTGAAGAAACGGAAGGCGTTGGGATTGCCGGATATCGGCGCGGCGGCGCGGAATTTTTGGGTGCTCATCGCCGTCAGCATGGTGAGCGTGCCGCCGATGCTATGGCCGGCGATGAACAGGCGGCCGGGATCGACACCCGGCAGATGCGCCAGGCGCTCGGCGGCGGCAAGCACGTCGTCGACCTCATCGTAGAAGCCGGAGAAATTGCCCCTCTGGCCGTTTTCGCCGCGCAGCGACGGCATCATCACGACATAGCCGGCGTCGACATAAGGCTTCATCAGCTGCCAGTGGCCGGCCCCCATGGCGTTACCGCCATGCAGGAACAGCACGGCCGGCATGGGCTTGCGCTCGCGCTTGTATCTGGAGACCCAGGCCGCCAGTTCCAGTTCGCCGCCATAGCCGGAACGATAGAATATCTTCTCGGCGTCGGCAGGCGCGGTCAGCGGTTCGTATTTGTCCGGCGCCGGCCCCTTCTGCAGGAGCTTCGTGCGGAACCGCCGGCGGACCGTGGCATAGTCGTACTTGGCAAGGCGCGGCTCGTCCGGCACATCGAAAGCGGCCGCCATGCGCGGCAGGATGAGCGCGCCGGCAAGCCCCGCCAGCACGGCGCGGCGTTGGCGGAAAAAGGAATTTTGTTCATACGAGCTCATGGCGCAGCACCCAAATCATTTCCCCCGGCACGCGAGATTTGCATCGGAAAACCGGTGCCGCCAATACACATGATGTTGAAAATATTGTCCTGCGTCATTGTTGCGCAGGAGCGCAAAGCTCAGCCAGGCTTTGCGTCGATCATCGCGATCAGCGTGCGCAGCCGGTCGGCCTCGTAGGAGGGTTTGTCGGGGCGAAGGCGGGCGATGCGGGGGAAGCGCATGGCGACCCCCGATTTGTGCCGCGTCGAGCGGTTGATGCCTTCGAAGGCCACCTCGACGACGAAGCCGAAATCCCTGTCGGCCCGCACGGCCCGTACCGGGCCGAAACGTTCGGTGGTGTTGTTGCGCACGAACTTGTCGAGCAGCTCGAGCTCGGCATCGGTGAAACCGAAATAGGCCTTTCCCACGGGCACAAGCTGTTCGCCGTCCTCCTCATCGGCCCAGACGCCGAAGGTGAAATCGGAATAGTAGCTGGAGCGCTTGCCGTGGCCGCGCTGCGCATACATCAGCACCGCATCGACATTATAAGGATTGCGCTTCCACTTGAACCAGGGGCCCTTCATGCGGCCCGCCTGGTAGATGCTGTCGCGCCGCTTGATCATCACGCCCTCGATCACCGGATCGGGCGGCGCGGCACGCAGAGCGTCGAGCTCCTCCCATGAGGAGAAAGGCACGAGTGGCGAGAGGTCGAACCGGTCATGGGGGGCGCGCTCGATAATCTCGGCCAGATGCGCGCGGCGGTCGACATAGGCGCGGCCGCGAATATCCTCGTCGCCGGCAAAGAGCAGGTCGTAGGCACGGATAAAGGCGGGGTAGTCGTCGAGCATCTTCGCCGTCACCGTCTTGCGGTTCAGGCGCTGCTGCAGGTCGGAGAAGGTGCGCGTCGGACTGTTGGAGCGGGCAGTGCCGCCGACCAGCAGCTCGCCGTCGACAACGCCGGAAAAATTGATCGCGTCGAGAACATCCGGAAAGGCGCCCGATATGTCGTCGCCCGAGCGCGAATAGATCTTGCGCCTGTCGCCGGAGCGCGACAGCTGGACGCGGATGCCGTCCCATTTCCACTCGGCGGCATAATCGGCCGGCTCGAGACTCGCCAAGTCCCCCTCCTCGACCGCATTGGCGAGCATGACGGAATGGAAGATCGCCGGTGTCGCCAGCGCCGGTTTCTCGCCGCCGCCCGCCAACCACTGAAACAGCGTCTCGTAAGGCGGCTGCAGGCCGTGCCAGAGGGTCTCGATCTCGGTGACGTCCTTGCCGCCGAGATCGGCCAACGCCTGCTTGGCAAGACGGGCGGAAACGCCGATGCGCAGCGCGCCGGTCGCAAGCTTGATGAAGGCGAACCGGCCTGACGAATCCAGCCGGTCAAGCAGATCTCGGACATAGCCGCGCACTTCGGTGCGGCCGAGGCCGTTCATGCGGGTGACGACCTCACCCAGGCGCGGCTGAGCCAGGGCCGAGCGGTCGATATCCCGCTCATTGTCCCAGACGAGCGAGATGGTCTCGGCGAGATCGCCGACATAATCATAGGAATAATGGAACAGCACCTCGTCGATGCGCTCCAGCACCAGGTCGCGCAGCATCGCCGGCTTGACGTTGCGCACCTCCAGCGTGCCGGCGATCGCCGCAAGGCCGTAGCCGCGGTCCGGATCGGGGGTGTCGCGGAAATAATCGGTCAGCAGCTTCAGTTTGCCGTTACGGCTGGGGGTCAGAACCAGGCGATCGAGGAGGTCGGCGAAGGCTTTCATGAGGCCCTCCTTCTGGCATGACGAAGCTCCACAGGAACTCCCTCATTCCCGTGCTCGTCACAGGAATCCAGCGCGCCAAAGTCCTTGGGCGCGGGAGACTCTTCAGGGTCGCAAGAGTTACTCCCCGCGCCGACGCGCGGTGGCTGGATTCCTGTGACGAGCACGCGAATGAGGGAGTGTGAGGCAGACGTCGCCGCCACATCCAGAGTGGCGGTAGAGGCAACAGGGTCGGCTGTAGACAGGTTTAGGGCCAATACGCAGATCATCTCAATCCGCCTCATCCTCATAGCCCACCAGATGCAGCGGCTTCGCCTTGATGCCCTGCAACTGGCACCAGCGCACCAGGGCCTCCTCGCGGCCATGCGTCACCCAGACCTCGGCCGGGTGCAGCTCCCGGATGGTTTCGGTCAGTTCCGGCCAGTCGCAATGGTCGGAGATGACGAGCGGCAGTTCGACGCCGAGCTGTTTGGCGCGCTGACGCACCATCATCCAACCGGAGGCGAAGGCCGGCAGCGGCTCGTTAAAGCGGCGCGCCCAGCGGTCGGCAAAGGCCGATGACGGGCCGATGACGACGGCGCCCTTGAAGGCGGACTTGTCTCGGCTCTCGATCGTGGCGGGTTGCAGCTCGCCGAGATCGACGCCTTGGCCAACGTAATAGTCGCAGAGCTTTTCCATGGCGCCGTGGATATAGATCGGCTCGGCATAACCGGCGTCGCGCAGCAGCCGGATGACGCGCTGGGCCTTGCCGAGCGCATAGGCACCGACCAGATGGGTACGCTCGGGAAATTGGCGGAGCGAAGCCAGCAGCTTGCCGGTCTCATCCATCGGATCGGGATGATGGAAGACCGGCAGGCCGAAGGTCGCCTCGGTGATGAAGACATCGCAGGCGACCGGCACATAAGGGGCGCAGGTCGGATCGGGGCGGCGCTTGTAATCGCCGGAGACGACGATGCGCGTGCCGTCCTTCTCGATAGCGATCTGCGCGGAGCCAAGCACATGGCCGGCGGGATGAAAGCTCACCTTGACGCCGTTGACCAGCAGTTCCTCGTTAAAACCGACTGCCTGCTCACTGGCACAGAAGCCCTCGCCATAACGCAGGCGCATGATGTCGAGCGTCTGACGGGTGGCAAGCACGTTCACATGGCCGGGCCGGGCGTGATCGGAATGGCCGTGGGTGACGAGCGCCCGCTCGACCGGCCGCACCGGATCGACATAGAATCCGCCTTCCGGGCAATAGAGCCCTTCCGGGGCGGGATAAAGCAGCGCATCAGCTCTCATGGACCAAAAGATAGCGGGAAATGGGCGCGGGGCCAGAGGAGGCGATCGTCATCATCTGATCCCGTCGAGAAAGGATAAAATCGCGGCGTTGAACTCCGCCGGCCGCTGCAGCGGCGCGAAATGGCTGACGCCGGGCAGGTAGATCATCTGAGCGTCCGGGATGCTTGCGGCAAGATATTCGGCATGCTCGGCTTTTATGAATTCGTCATGTTGACCGAGCACGATCGCGACCGGAACGCCGATGCGGCCGAGGTCCTCCGCCCCATAATTCGGCTCGGTGCGCATCATCAGGCTGACCGCCTCGACGAAGGAATTGAAATCGTCCGGCGTGGCGGACAATGCCGCATAGTCCTTGGCGTGGCGGCTGAAGCATCGGTCGATGACCGGAGTCGGAACGAATTCCAGCGTGCCGCTCGGATCCATGTTGCAGGCGAAGAAAAAGACGCCCTCGACACGCGACGGCGCCGTCATGGCGAGGATCAGCGCGACGCAGGCGCCGTCGCTCCAGCCGACGAATGCCGCCGTCTCCAGCCGCAGTTCGTCCATCACCGCAAGCACGTCAGCGGCCATCAGCTCATAGCTGTAGGGGCGGGTATCGCGAGTGCTTCGACCATGGCCGCGGCTGTCGATCAGCACGACGCGGCGGCCGCTGGCGAGCAGCGCCGGGACCTGGTAGCCCCAGTTGCCGCTATGGCCTAGGCCGCCATGCAGCAGAATGACGGCAGGGCCTGTGCCGTAGCTCGCATACCAGATGCGGGCGCCGGCGCGCCCGACATGGCCTTCGACAGAAGCCGGCGGCAACGGCGCGGCCCCCTGCGCTTCGAAATGGATGAGTTCGTCGTCCTGTCGTTCCATCGCGATGCCAATCCTTTCCGGCGAATAACCCCGCGCATAGAAAAGCCGGAAAACAGCCCAAGAACAACCAGAATCGCTTTCTAGCTGCTTCCTCTATCGATGCAATCAGGAGGAGCGGAAAGATGGGCAGGAAGCTTTTCCATTGCGCGGCGGCCATCGCGCTCGCAGCCGCCGGCATCTATCTCAACAATACCAGCCTCATTGCCGAGCATCGGCCGGGAAAGCCGGTGCTGCTCGCCCATCGCGGCATCGCCCAGCGGTTCGACGAGACCGATCTGAAGAACGACACCTGCACGGCAAGCCGCATGCTGCCGCCGAAACACGACTATCTGGAAAACACCATCCCCTCGATTCAGGCGGGCTTCGCAGCCGGGGCCGATATCGTCGAGATCGACGTGCATCCGACGACGGACGGCGAATTCGCCGTCTTTCACGACTGGATGCTCGACTGCCGCACCGATGGGCACGGCGTGACGCGCGAGCATTCGATGGCGGAGATGAGGAGGCTCGACATCGGCTACGGCTATACGGCCGATGGCGGCAGGAGCTTTCCTTTTCGCGGCCGGGGTATCGGCATGATGCCGACGCTGGCGCAAGTGCTTTCGACCTTTCCGGATCGGCGCTTCCTCATCAACATCAAAAGCCGCGATCCGTCCGAGGCGGAAAAGCTCGCAGCCGTGCTGAACGGACTAACGGCCGCTCGGCGGGCCGGCATCATCGTCTATGGCGGCGATGAGCCGATCGACGTGCTCGGCCGGCTCGCGCCAGATATCAGAACTGCATCGCGCAAGAGCCTGAAAGGCTGCCTTTTCGGCTATATCGGCTATGGCTGGACCGGCCTCCTGCCTGATGCCTGCAAACATCGGATGATGCTGGTGCCGATCAACATCGCGCCCTGGCTCTGGGGCTGGCCGGACCGCTTTCTCAACCGGATGGACGATGCCGGCACTGAGGTTTTCGTGCTCGGGCCCTATCGCGGCGGCGATTTTTCCACCGGCATCGACGATGCCGCGCAACTGGCGCGGCTGCCGCATAACTATGCGGCAGGCCTATGGACGAATGAGATCGAGGCAATCGGCAAGCTGATGGAATGAGGCGGAGCCGCCCTGCGCCTCAGAACTCCTCCCAATCGCCGCCGGCGACGGCGGCATTGCCACGGAAGGCCGCGCTCACCTTCGCGGCCATTGCCCGCGGCGCCGATGCGACCGGTCTGGAAGCGGCGGTCGCCACGGCGGGGCGGTGCTGGCGTGCGGCGGGACCGCCGATGTTGAACTGTGCCAGCAGTTGAAATAGTGCGTCCGCCTCCTTGGCGAGGCTGTGGGCGGCAGCCGTCGATTCCTCGACCATGGCCGCATTCTGCTGCGTGCCTTGGTCCATGGTGTTAACCGCGGTGTTGATTTCCTTCAGTCCCGTCGCCTGCTCCTTGGAACTTTCGACGATCGCGAGAACATTGCCGTTGACCTGCTGAACCTGTGCGACGATCTCTTCGAGCGCCCTGCCGGTTTCGCCGACCAGGGTCACCCCGCTCTTCACATGCTCGTTGGAGGCGCTGATGAGCTCCTTGATCTCTTTCGCCGCTTTGGCCGATCTCTGAGCAAGCTCGCGAACTTCCTGCGCGACCACCGCAAAACCCTTGCCGGCATCGCCCGCGCGCGCCGCCTCGACGCCCGCGTTCAGCGCCAACAGGTTGGTCTGGAAGGCGATTTCGTCGATTACGCCGATGATATTGCCGATCTCCGCCGATGATGTCTCGATCTTGCCCATCGCATCGACGGCGCTGCGGACCACCGCGCCGGAACGCTCGGCATTCTCGCGCGTCCTTCTCACCAGTTGGCCGGCCTCCTGAGCGCGGTTGCTGGAATCGGAGACCGTTGTGGTGATCTCTTCCAGGGCGGCGGCGGTTTCCTCGACGGAGGCCGCCTGCTGTTCCGTGCGCTTCGACAAATCGTCCGAGGCGGAGCGAACTTGCTGAGCTCCGGCGGCGATGCCGGTTGCGTTTTCGGCCACGGCCTGCATCGCTGCGCGCAGCTTGCCGACAGCGGCATTGAAGTCGGTTCGGAGTTTTTCCAGGGTCGGAATGAACGGGGTTGCGACTTCCTGGGTTAAATCGCCGCCGGAGAGCGCCATCAAGGATGCCGCCAACTGATCGACATTATTGACGCGGGCAGTGACGTCGGTCGCGAACTTGACGACCTTGAACACCTTACCGTTCATGTCGAAGATCGGGTTGTAGGACGCCTGGATATAGACCTTTCTGCCGCCCTTGCCGATGCGCAGAAACTCATCCGCCACGAATTCGCCACCTGACAGGCGCGCCCAGAACCGCCGGTAATCGTCACTGTTGACGTAAGCGCTGTCGCAAAACATCGAATGATGGCGCCCCTGGATCTCGGCAAGCTGATAACCGAGCGCCGACAGGAAATTCTCGTTGGCCGTCAAGATCTCGCCCTTCGGCGTGAATTCGATCACCGCCTGGGCGCGCGACAGCGCGCTTATCTTGCCGGCATCCTCGGCGCTTTGCAGCTTCTGCCTGGTGATATCGGTCGCGAATTTCACCACTTTGTAGGGCTTGCCGCCACTGAAGACCGGATTATAGGAGGCTTCGATCCAGATTTCCTTGCCGCCCTTGCCGATCCGCTTGTATTGGCGCTGGTCGAACTCGCCTCTGCCGAGCTTCGCCCAGAATTCGCGATAGCCGGCCGACGAGGCTTCCGCGGGTTCGACGAACATCCGGTGATGCTGGCCAACAATCTCAGACAGTTGATAACCGAGGGCAGCACAGAAATTGGCATTGGCCGTGAGAATCTTGCCGGTAAGGTCGAATTCGATGATGGCCTGCGACCTGCTCATCGCCGCCAGTACGGCCTTGGCATCCGAACCGAAGCCGAATCCTATTGTCTTCATGCTCTTCCCCCTTGCTCACATCGAGCGAATGACTGCCGCCACCCATCACGGATTTGCGCTGGACGGGCACCCCTGAAATAAAATCCGATATATTCTTTAAGCTTCCTTTAACCGAGACGTTGCGAAACCGGATGGCCAATGGTCGAGCCGTACGGACAAATAAGAAAACAGAATCATTGGCTTGAAACACGATTTCCGCGTCGGAAGCTGATTTTCTGGGAAGTTGGCGAACGCGAAGCCACTGATTTTTTCGCCTCGGCCGCTTCGAATAGTTCGAAGATCCGTAAACTCTTTGTTAAGCAACGGCCGTCCGTCTGTTGCCGGCAGCTAAGGGCCTTTCCGTTTTTTCTCGGCAGATGCATATTCCACCGTGCTTGGAGCATGCAGAATCAACTTCCGGTACGAGCGGATAAGTGGACACCTCAGCCGCCAGGCGCCGCGAAAGCGATCGGAGAAAGACATGCCGCTCGAGGGCGAGTTCAACCGAATTGAAGAAGTCGCTGCAGGCTTCAACACGCATTACGAAGTCTTCAAATATATGAAGCGTCTTACCCAGGACCTGGGCATGACGGCTTTCCTGATCATGACGCTCCCTACGGTCGACGTCGTCGAAATAGGCGCGACAAAGATCATCACCAACTGGCCGGCGGAGATGGTCGACTATTACGACGCCCATAACCTGTTGGTCGACAGTCCGGTCATCCGGCGGATGCTGAGGTCGACCAGCCCCTTCAACTATGATGTCGAGGCGATCAATACCGATCGCGGAGCAGCCAAGAAGTCCACCGTCATCGAGTTGTTCAGGCGCTACGGCATGGAAAAGGGCGCCTATTTTCCCGTGCACGATGCCGCGGCTGGACGCGGCGCCCTTTCGATTTCGGGACCCCGGAATTTCAGCATGGTGGAAATGGCCAAGATCCTGTTTATCGCCACGTTGATTTATGATCGGCTGTCACAGCTGACACTGAACGAGAAACACAAGCCGGTTGCCTTTACGCGGAGCGAGCTGGACTGCCTGAGGCTAACGGCCGGAGGCAGGAAGAGCAGCGAGATCGCGAAGCTTCTCGATCTCTCGGAAAACGCGGTCAACAATCAGATCGGCAGCGTGATCAGGAAGCTGGGATGCACGACGAGAACGCAGGCAGTGGTCAGCGCTCTGCGTCTCAACATCATTCGGGTCTAAGCGAGCGATCCGTTCGCGACGAGCAAGCTGAGGAAAAGTTCAGAGAAGCTGCGCCTGCAGCAATGCCGGAATCTCCTCCGGCGAGACGGGCTTCGAGAAGCGGTAGCCCTGCGCCTCCTCGCAATGCGCCTGGCGCAGGAAAGCCATCTGGGCATCGGTCTCGACGCCTTCTGCGAGAACCGACAGCTTCAGCGTCTGCGCCAGCGAAATGACGGCCGAGGCGATGGCGACGGCTGTTTTGTCGCCCGGCAGGGCCTCGACCAGCGAACGGTCCATCTTCAGCCGGTCGAAGGGGAAGGTCTTCAGTGCCGCAAGGCTGGAATAGCCGGAACCGAAATCGTCGATCGACAGGCGTACGCCGAGCGCCCTCAGCTGCTCCATCATGGCGAGCGCCCGCTCGGCATCCTGCATCACCACGCTTTCGGTGACCTCGAGCTCCAGCCAGCGGGATTGCAGGTGGTTGCGCTCCAGCGCCTCGGCGACATGGCTTGCAAAATCCGGATCGGCGAACTGCTTGGCCGATACATTGACGGCGATCGTCAGCGGCGTCAGGCCCATATCCTGCCAGCTGCGCGCCTGGCGGCACGCCTCGTTCAGCACCCAGAGGCCGAGTGGAACGATGAGGCCGGTCTCTTCGGCGAGCGGAATGAAATTGAAGGGCGGCACCCTACCCTTTGCCGGATGGTTCCAGCGGACCAGCGCCTCAATGCCGGTGATACGGCCGCTGGCGACATCCACCTGCGGCTGATATTCCAGGAACAGCTGATCGCCGGTGATCGCCTGGTGAAGCTCGTCCTGCTCGCCGCGTGGCATGCCCACCCCGCTGCTGTCGCCATCATGGTGCTGCAGCGTGTTGCGGCCGAACTGCTTGGCGCGGTACATGGCGCGGTCGGCATTGGCAAGAAGCTCTTCCGAGGTGACGCCGTCGACGGGAAAGGCGGCGACGCCGATGCTCGAAGTGATGGCGATGTCACCGCTCTCGCCGCGCATCGGGCGAGTGATCGCCTTCTGCAGGTCGCGAAGGCGGCGGGTGATGCCGGCATCATGACTCGACTGGTGGACGAGCACCACGAGGAATTCGTCGCCGCCGAGCCGCACCACCATATCCGAGGCGCGGATGCTGTTGGCCATGCGGGTGGCGATCTCCTTCAGCACCTCGTCGCCGGCGGCATGGCCGCGGCCGTCGTTGACGTCCTTGAAATTATCGAGATCGATATAGGCGACAGTGACCTTGCGATTGTTGCGCCGTGCCTGGTCGAGGATGCCGGCCAGCCTTTCCTTCAGGAAGGCGCGGTTCGGCAGGCCGGTGAGATCATCATGATGCGCCATGAAATGGATGCGGTCGTCGACGCGCTTGCGTTCGATGGCGATGCCGGCGATATGGGTGGCGAGCGCCACCAGCCTCGTTTCATGCTCCGTCGGACGGCGTACCTCCATGGAATAGAGCGCGAAGGTGCCGAGCACGTTATTCTCAGAGGTAGCGATCGGCGTCGACCAGCAGGAGCGAAAGCCGAAAGGGGCAACCAGCGCGCGGAAATCCTCCCACAGCGGATCGCTCAGGACGTCCTCGACGATAACGGGCTGGCCACGCCAGGCGGCGGTGCCGCAGGAGCCGACCTTGGGGCCGATCGTGACACCGTCGATGAGCCGGCTGTAGCCTCCGGGAAGATTGGGAGCCGCACCGTGATAGAGCCTGGTGCCCTCGCCATCGAGCAGGAGAACCGAGCCGTCGATCCCTGTCAGCTGGGCTTCGATCATCAGCACCAGCGCCTCGAGGATCATCGGCAGCGGTTCATTGCGGGCGATCATCTCGAGCAGTTTCGCCTGGCCGCGATGGAGCTCCTCCTGCAGCTTGCGTTCGGTGATATCGCGGGAAACGCCGATCAGGCCGACGACCTCGCCGCGATCGTTGCGCAGCGGTATCTTCGAGGTCAGCCGGCATATCGGCTTGACGGCGCCGGGAAGGACGACCGTTTCCTCCATGTCGATGCGGGCTTCGCCGGTCGCCATGATCTGCTGCTCGATATCGAAATGGCGGCGCGCCGCCTCGAAATCGAACAGGTCGAAATCACGCTTGCCGGCAATCTCTTCGGCGCTGAGGCCGAGGCTGGCCGCCGTGACAGCGTTGGCGAAGACAAAGCGGCTGTCACGGTCCTTGACGTAGAGGAAGTCCGGAAGCTCGTGGATAATCGCCTTCAGGCGCAGGTTCTCAACGCCTTCCGCGAGGTGATGGGCGGTCGATGCCATCATCGCCTCGCTCGCGGCAACGAAACGCCGTGTTTCGGCCGTCAGGGCATCGACGGATTCCCGTCGCCTGGCACTCGGTTCGTGCATGACGCCATTCTCCCCAGTGGCTGAAGGCCTATCCCGCAACATCCATTTATTTTCCCTTCAAAGTAGTCCGCATTCCCTTCGGGTTGCTTAAATGAAAGGGTGAACAACACCCCAATATAAGCGGCGAGATCCTGCAATCGGCCTCCGCCGCAACAAGAATTTTGAACGGCTGTGAAGGGCCTGTGCCAAAAGAAGACAGGCGGGTTGGCACGTTTTCTGCTACGGGCGCGTCATGACAGGAGAGCCCGGAATGCCCTTTCGCCGCGACATGCTTCTCTTTCTCGCCGCCTCCGCATTTGCGGGAGGGACATCGCGCGCGCTTGCCTCACCGCTGACGGCTGCCAGCCAGCCCGATCTGCGCGGCGCGATCGACGGAGTGGAATATCGCGCCGCTCCCGAAAGCGGCGACCGCAAGACCCGCAACCTGGAGCAGATGATCAGGCAGGCGGCGGCCGAGAACGTGCCGGTCTTCCTGCCGCCCGGCACCTATAAGATCTCCAACCTCACCCTGCCCGACAATACGCGCATATCAGGCGTGCCCGGCGCTTCGCGGATCGTCTATACCGGCGACGGCCATCTGTTTGCGGCCGAGAACATCAGGCGCATCGAGCTTTCCAATCTCGTCATCGACGGCGGCAACCGCTGGCTCGGCGATTACGCCGGCGGGCTCCTGCAATTTACCGGCGTCGACGAGGTGCTGATCGACAATTGCGAGATCGGCGGCAGCCGCAAACACGGCCTGCAACTGGAGCGCTGCGGCGGTCGGATCGAACGCAGCCGCATTTCGGGCGCCGCCCAATCAGGGCTCTACGCCGTCGATTCCGCCAATCTGTCGATCACGGGCAATACGGTCTCGAATTGCGGCAATGGCGGCATCCTCGTGCATCGCTGGAAGAAGGCGGAGGACGGCACGGTCGTTTCCGGCAACCGGATTTTCAACATCCGCGCCAACGACGGCGGCACCGGCCAGAACGGCAACGGCATCAATGTCTTTCGCGCCGACGGGGTGATGGTGGTGAACAACCAGATTTCCGACTGCGCCTTTACCGCCATCCGCGCCAATTCGGCCTCGAATATCCAAATCAGCAGCAACCAGTGCCGGCGCTCCGGCGAGACGGCAATCTATGTCGAATTCGCCTTCGAAGGCGCCGTCGTCTCCGCCAATATGGTTGACGGCGCGGCAAACGGCATCTCGATCGCCAATTTCGACGAGGGCGGACGGCTCGCGAGCGTCACCGGCAATGTCGTGCGCAACCTGACGCTGAAAGGCCCCTACAAGCACGAGGTCGGCTTCGGCATCGGCATTGCGGCGGAAGCCGATACGCTGGTGTCCGGCAATGCGATCGAGGGCGCGCCACGCTGGGGCCTGCAGATCGGATGGGGGCCTTATCTCAGAAATGTCGTCGTCAGCGGCAATGTGGTGCGCAAGGCGCCTGTGGGATGCGCCGTCTCGGTCGCCGAGGGGGCAGGCACGGCCGTCATCACCGACAACATCTTCCAGGAGGTTGGCGAAGGGGCGGTCCTCGGTTTTGAGTGGGACAGACAAGTCTCCGCTGAAATGGCGGGCGGCGGCGCACCCTATGCGCAGTTGACCGTTGAGCGAAACCGCGTGTCCTGACACGCGGCTCCGCCTTTGCTCAGTGCGTCTGATAGGTGCCGGTGACGGTCGCTTCCGCCAATGCGTGTTTCCTTGCCTCCGCCCACATCGCGCTGATACCGGCGGCATCCGGCGTAGAAAGCTTCGGCACGTCGAGGGCCGCGAGGCGGAAGATGTAGTGATGCGGGCGATCGCCTGCCGGCGGCTGCGGGCCATCGTAACGGGCATTGCCAAAATCGTTCTTGTAGAAGCGCGGCGCCTGCTCCGGCGCCGTATCGACGCTTTCGGCCAGGGCTCTCCACTCAGCGGGAATATTGGCAATGCCGCAATGGCGGAACGTGCCATGCGGAGCATCCGGATCCTCAACCACCAGAGCAAAGCTCCTGGTCTCCTCGGGGGCGCCGCTCCAGGTAAGGGGCGGAAAGAGGTTCTCGCCGGCGCGCGCATATTTCTTCGGGATCGGCTGATCCTGGGCAAAAGCCTTGCTGATCAATGTCAAAGTCATGACATTCTCCTTTCTAAGGGGCTCCTTGATGTTCGGGGCTCCGTTATCGTCAGGGACGACCGCTTCCCTTTTTATGCTCGCTCTCCTGATTGCGGCCGCGCGTCATGGCCCGGTCGTCGTTGCGGAGGTCCGGATCGGCCTTCAGATCATTGCCTTTGCGATAGGCTTCCTTCGCCTGCTCATTGCGTTGCAGATCCGCCCCGGCGTCGAAATCCTCGCCGGCATTTGCGGTCTTCTCGCGTTTCTCGATGACACGAAGCTGTTGTTCATGCGTCTTCTTGCCCGTCATGAGTTCCTCCTTTGCCTGGCCCGCGCTGCGCACGCGGCTCATCGCTTTTCGGCGCCGCGAGGGCGCCAATCTCAGGGTCCAACCCGCCGGCTCTCTCATTGTTCCCAATTGTGCTCGATCCGGTCGGGAAGGTCCCGGCCGCATCAAAAGCTTTCATCGTCCCATCAGCGGCGAGGACTTTTCCGAGGGTGATCCGGCGTCTACGGTTCCTGCGACACAGCGAGGGAATATCGTCATGCTGACAATCTATGGGGTCTATCGATCGCGCGCTTCGCGCGTCTACTGGATTGCGGAGGAGCTCGGGCTCGAATTCCGCTCCGTGCCCGTGCTGCAGGCCAGGCGGCTTGCCGACCCGCTCGCCGAAGAGGCGCCGCTCAACACGCATTCGCCCGAGTTCACCGCCCTCAACCCGATGGCGCAGATCCCCAGCATTCGCGACGGCGACCTCATCATGCACGAGTCGCTGGCGATCAATCTCTACCTCGCGCGCAAGCATGGCGGGCAGCTTTCCGGCCAAACCGTCGAGGAGGACGGATTGCTGACGATGTGGACGATCTGGGCGGCCTCGCAGATCGAGCCGCATTCGGTGCGGATCGTCCTGACCTATGATAACGGGCTTGAGAACAGCGACGACGGCAAGCAGACGATCGCCGCCGCCTGCTACAGGCTGCGCCGGCCGCTTGCGGCGCTCGAAGGTCACCTCGCTGGCCGGCAGTGGATCGTCGGCGATCGCTTCACCGTCGCCGATCTCAACATCGCCGAGGTGTTGCGTTATGCCCAGAGCGAGGCGGATCTTTTCGACGCGCATCCGAACATCAAGGCCTGGATCGAACGCTGCCAGTCCCGCCCGGCCTACAAGGCGATGCAGGCGGCCCGCAGCAAGGAGCCGATCGAGGTTTAACGCTACCGAAAAAGCGCCAGCGTGCCGGCCATTTCCTCGCGGATCCAGGCCTTGAAATCCTTGACCTTCTTCGGCTCGCGTGTGCCTTCGGCCGTCACAAAATAATGGCCGAAGCCGGTTTTCGCGCGAATGCCGAACGGCGCTGCCAGCCGGCCTTCGGCCAGCGCAAAGGCGGCAAGCGTCTGCCAGGCGAGCATGACGCCCTGGCCAGCGATCGCCGCGTCGAGGCAGAGCGAGGCGTCGTTGAAGACGTGGCGCGTCGCAAGCGTCGCGCCCGACAGTCCGGCCTCGCTCATCCAGACTTCCCAGCTGAACATGGCCGGGCCATCGATAATGGCAGGCAAAGCGAGGATGTCGGCAGGCTGTTTCAGGTTGGCCGCCATCTCGGGCGAACAAACAGGAAAGACCTCCTGCTCCAGCAGCAACTCGGCCTTCACATCGGGCCATTTGCCGGCGCCGACGCGGATGCCGATGTCGACGTCTGAGATCGCGGGATTGACGAGATTGGTCGTCGCATCCAGCCGCAGCTTGATGTCGGGGTAACGTTTGGCGAAGCGATGAAGCCGATGGACGAGCCAGCGGGCGGCGAAAACCGGCGCCACCGAGATGGTCAGGATCGTATCGTCCTTGCGGCTTGCGATCGAGACTGCCGCCGAAAGGCGGGCAAAGCCCTCGTCGAGCGCTGTGAGCACCGGACGGGCGGCTTCGGTGGCGATCATGCCCCGGGCGGTGCGCTCGAAGATCACTTGCCCCAATTGCGCCTCGGCCTTGATCACCTGCTGGCTGACCGCGCCGACCGAAACGCCGAGCTCGTCGGCGGCCGCCTGCAGCGAGCCAAGACGACCGACGGCCTCCAGGGCCCTGAGGCCGTTGAGATGGACGCTATTCAGGTTCTTCATATAGTTTTCCTATAACGCCGCCGCGGTAATCTCAATTGAAAAAGCACCGGTGCAGGCAGACATTATAAGCATAGAGGATCCCACTCGACCGGCGACGACGCGGTGAGAGGGAGAGGGTTATTTGGCACCAGCGGCCGGGTGGTCACCTTTCCGCGTCGCTGGAGAATGCGAGGCTTGCCATGTCGTGGCTGAAGTTTTTCTTGAAGCCCGCCGTTGCGGCGGGCGCGCAAATCGACCCGGCCTGGAAGAACGACCCGCTTCGGCATCCCGAGGTCCAACGCATGTCGCTGCGCGAAATCGCCGATCTGCCGCTGGGAGCGGAGAGCGGTTTGCATGCCAAGGGCAGGTCGCCGCTGGCAAAATGCGCGTGAGCACCGCTCCCGCGCATTTGCTAATTTGCCTTATGCCGGCGTCCGTTAAACGGCAGATGCCTGCCAGCAAATCACCGGACCGTCCTGAGGATCGATGCGCTCGCCGGTGCGGATAAAGCCATTTCGTTCGAGGACACGCTGCGAAGCGATGTTTTCCATGGCCGTATCGGCCGAAACGAGGGTTACGCGCGGATCCTGCCGCGCCCATTCCAGCAATTCTCCTATGGCGCGCGTGACGGATCCACGTCCTTGGCAACTGGGCGCGATCCCATAGCCGATGTGGATTTCGCCGTTCTGAGGTGCGCGAATGATGGAGCACAGCCCGACGATTTCGGTCGCCTCCACAATCATCCAGGCCGACGGGATGAATTGGGCGGCAATCTCTGCTGCAATCCTGGCCAGCATCTCCAGGACCTCAGGAGGCGCGATGGCGCTATCGGAAACCAGGCTGGTATTTACAGGCGCGAAACCTTTCAGCAATGCGTTGAAATCATGGGCCGTCAATTCGATGATCATATTCTTCTCGACATTGCGCATGCGCCGGTTTTGACGCGTCAAGCCGAGCGATGGAGCGAGACCAGCCCTCGATCAATTCGAGCGGTGTCTCGCCGTTCGCCTCGGCCGCAATGATGATTTTCAGAGCAGCAAGCGCCGGTAGTCAAGAGAGTCTCTGAGGTGCCCCTGCGGGGGCCTCGAAGGATGGGGCGGACATGCTGGCGTTGGATGGGATGCCGTTCATTATCTCGTCGGATTGGCCGGATCCTCGCTGACGCCGACGCGGTGGCGATAGACCATTTCCCAGCCTTTCCAGCCGTTGAACAGAAGAAGGGCGGTAGCGATCAAAGACAGCACCAATCCGGTCGGGACGATGAAGTCCCCGCCTTCGGCCAGCCGCCGCCCGAGGTTGAAGGCCTCGATCAGGACGAGAATGACGTTTCCGATCATGTGAAACCAGGCGTCGCGCAGGTCGCGAATGCGGCTGTCGCCGAAAGAGTCGATCAAGCCGGCAACTGCCGCCAACGCCGCCATGACAAGGCCGGCGCCGAGCATCCAGTTGGTCGCAACTGCCCAGGCCGGATCGCCCGATCTGGCGTAGACGATGTCGACAACAAGCGTGCCGACGAAGGCGGCGACGGGGAACGGGATCAACATCGGGTGGATCGGATGACCGGCAATGCTCAACGTGCTTTTCGGGTTCATCCTATCCTCCTTTGACCTTCCGCAATGCATCTTCCCTATAGGCAGCGATATGGTCGCTCTTGTCGCTCTTGATCTCGTATTGGGGTGAGGCCTCGGTGGCGCGGCGGCGATGACCTTTGTAGTCAAAATCCCGGGTGCGGATCGCAATGATGTGGCCGGAGACCTGCCCGGCCTCCGAATTCCAGGTGACGTGATCTCCCCGAGCAGATTTGGCCATGTCGCACAATTCGTCAGATGCCGCAGAGCATGCGTCAAACATCCAGACCGCCTGCTTTGTTCCGGTCATGGCCGACAAGCTGAAACCCGTAGCTGTGGAGAAGAGACCTGCGTGCTTGGCCCGTGCGAATGGACCCCGCCCCGCAAAAGGCTATCGCCCGGCCGGAGCCACCGAGCGTGAAGACCGTTGAAATATCGAGGGCGCGGTGATAATTCCTGCATCGGGTCTGCAGTTCACCCAGGCATCGCCGTTCTCCGGAACACGCTAAACCTGACAATGACTGAGATATGGACACCGATCCCGTGCCATGTCGGAAGGGCGATCACCGATAATCCATCCGGAACGGCACGACCAAAGGATAGGTCATGTCCAGAAAACTCATCCCGCTCCAGGTGAGCGATGCCTCCGCATTTGCCAAGTCGCTTCGCCTGCAGCTCTCCGCCCATGAGGGGCTTCCCTCTCACCTCCAGTTCTTGAACATGCTGGCACGGGCTGCCGGTTACGGCAATTTCCAGAGCCTGCGGGCGCAAACTGATCTCGTTGACAGCGAGGCCCTCCCCCCGACAGCGGCGCCTGTCGCCGACCCCGCGGTCGACCGAAAGCATATCGACCGTGTTCAACGCAGGTTCGACCAAGAGCTTCGCCTGGTACGCTGGCCCTCGCGGCGCATGGATCAGATCACGGCGCTTTGGATTCTCTGGTCGTATATTCCCTCAGCGAGGGATATGTCCGAAAAAGAAGTCAATGCTCTTCTTCGCGACAGGCACCTGTTTGGAGATCACGCTTTGCTGCGTCGGGAACTTTGTGACCTCGGCCTGATGCGCCGGACGCGCGACGGCAGCGTCTACCGGCGCGTCGAACGGCCGATGCCGAACAATGCGGCGACGATCCTGCGTCAGTGTTCGCAGCGCCAGGCACACTGACCGCCGTTGCGGAGGCGCCCGACCGAAGACGGCCTTCGAAACGGCGCTCATTCCTCTTTCGTATCATCGTCGCCGGGCTGCCGCCTGCGGCGCGAACGAAGATTGCCGAAGCCCATATAGTGATCGGCATCCGAGGTGTTCCATCGGCCGGCAAGGACGATGATCGCGATGGCTGCAGCGACGATGAGCAAGGCGCAGATTATTTCCATGCCTTCAATGTAGCGCAGGCGGGGATCGGTCAAAGGTGGTGGCGACACAAGGCCGAAGCGATCGGTCGAAACTCAACTTGTCTTTGCACGAATCTCACTTCGCGCTAGCCTGTGTCGCAAGCCCCATCGCCGCCCGAGTCGGCTCGCATCACATCCGAGGGAATAGACATGCCGGCTTTGATCGAAGCACGGGGCGTCAGCAAGCGCTTCCGGCAGCACAAGAGATTTCCGGGCCTGCTCGGCGCCTTCAAGACGCTGGTGACGAGCGAATATACCGAGGTTCAGGCCGTTTCCGATATCGGCTTCGATATTACGGCCGGCGAGGCCGTCGGCTATCTCGGCCCGAACGGCGCCGGCAAATCGACGATGATCAAGATGATGACCGGCATTCTGGTGCCGAGCGAGGGCACGCTTTCGGTGCTCAGCCGCACGCCGCATCTCTCCCGCATGGACAATGCGCGCGAGATCGGCGTCGTCTTCGGACAGCGCAGCCAGCTGTGGTGGGACCTGCCGCTGATCGACAGTTTTACCCTGCACCAGCGCATCTATGATATCCGGGCTTCCCGCTATGCGGACAATCTGCGTCACTTCAGCGAGCTGCTCGATCTCTCGCCCTTCCTCGACCGGGCGGTGCGCCAGCTCAGCCTCGGCCAGCGCATGCGCGCCGAGATCGTCATGTCGCTGCTGCACGATCCGAAGATCCTCTTCCTCGACGAACCGACGATCGGGCTCGACGTGGTCGCCAAGGATGCCGTGCGTCGGTTCCTCGCCGAGATCAACCGCGAACGCGGCGTCACCATCATTCTCACCACCCATGACCTGCAGGACATCGAGACGATCTGCCCGCGGCTGATCATGGTCGATCACTCCAGGCTGATCTTCGATGGCGAATTGCGCAGCCTGCGCGCCGCCCTCGGCTCGGCCCGGCGGCTGACGCTGGAATTTGCCAGCGACCCCGGCCCCTTGCGGCTCAGCACGGCGTCGCTCGTCAACGACGAGGGCCTGCGTAAGGAATATCTGATCGAGCGCGAAGACGTGTCGCTGGTCAAAATTCTTTCGGAGGTCGGCAGCGACCGCGATCTCAAGGATGTGGCGCTGCACGAGCCTGACATCGAAGAAGTCATCCGCACCTTCTACCAGGGTCGCAACGCCAGGGCCAGGGCCTCATGAGCGCCTATCTCGCCTTCACCCGCAGCTCCTTTCACGCGCAGCTCGCCTACCGCAACGAGGTCTGGGCCAACATCTTCGGCAAGCTTGTACAGGTCGTCGCTCGCGTCGCCATCTGGCTCGCCGTCTATGCCGGCGTCGGCGCGACCGTCGTCGACGGCGTTTCGCTGCAGCAGATGGTGACCTACGCCCTGCTCGGCGGCGCTGTCATGGGCGCCACCCGCCCCGAAAGGATCATCGGCGAGATCGGCCGCTCTCTCAAGACAGGCGATATTGCCGTCTGGCTGCTGAAGCCGCTCTCTTACCCGCTCTATCTCTTCGCCAATGAATGCGGCAGCTTTTCCTATCGGCTGGCGACGCAGGTAATCCCGACCGTCGCCTTCACCGCCCTGTTCTACGGCATGCTTGCGCCGGCAAGCCTGTTTCACGCTCTGATGTTTATCGCTTTCTGGGCGCTGTCCTTCGCGCTGATCTTCCTGATGTCGGCGCTGTTCGGCCTGATCGCCTTCTGGCTCATGACGAGCTTCTCGCTGGACTGGATCCTCGGCGCCCTGCTGCATCTCTTCTCCGGCCTGCTGGTGCCCTTCTGGTTCTTCCCCGAGCCCTTAGCGACGATCGCCCGCCACCTGCCCTTCGCCTGGGTCGTCTATTATCCCAACGCGGTCTATCTCGGCAGGCTCTCCGTGGCCGACACCTGGCTGCATCTCGGCCTCGCCCTCGGCTGGGCCGGACTGTTCCTTTTGGGCGTGCTCTGGCTGTGGCGCCTGGCCTCGCGCCGCATCACCGTGCAGGGAGGCTGATCGTGTTCCTTCATCACCTTCGCGTCATTCCGCTGCTGGTGCGCATGCATGTGCGCTCACAAATGGAATATCGCGGCGCCTTCTGGCTCGACCGGCTTGCGCAGATCCTTTCCTACGGCAGCGTCTTTGCCACGATCGGCATCCTGCTTGCCCGCTTCCAGAGGCTTGGCGGCTGGACCTGGCCGGAGCTGGCGCTGCTCTTCAGCTTCCAGCTGCTCGCCTACTCTCTCGGTGCAGCAATGAGCTTCGTGCAATTGTGCGACCTCGAGGAGCTGGTGCGGCTCGGCACCTACGACACACTCCTGGTCAAGCCGTTCAGCCCTTGGGCCTATCTCGTCTTCTCCGGCCTCAATGTCGGCTATGCCGGCCACATCATCCTGGCAGTGCCGCTGCTCTGCTGGGCCGTCCTGTCGGTCGACTTCATCTGGACGGCCCCGTCCGTGGCGTTCCTGCTGGTCGCGATCGTCAGCGCGACACTGCTCACCGCTGCGATGATCACCATGATCGGCGCGACGGCGCTGATGTGGGTGCGGTCGAACCACCTGTTCTCGATCTTCTTCGGTTTCTGGGAGCTGACGCGCTACCCGCTCAACATCTTTCCCGGCAGCATCCAGATCATCCTCATCACCGCCGTGCCGCTGGCGCTGACCAGCTCGGTTCCCGTCGGCGCCCTGCTCGGCAAACCAATCCCGATCCTCGGCGACTGGGCCGGGCCGGTGGCGCTCGCCGCCGGCCCCATCTGGGTGCTGCTCGCCATCGCCCACTGGCGCTACGCCACCCGCAAATACCAAGGGGCTGGCGGGTAATCGGGCTGGGGATGGCGCCCCGACCGGCGTAGCATGAATACATCGCACAACTGGGGGGCGGATGATGGAATGGCGATTGCGGGACGCGAGAAACCGACTATCGGAAGTGGTGCGCAAGGCGCGACGACGGGCCGCAATTCGTCACACTGGGCGGCGAACGCGTGGCCGTCGTGCTGTCGGCCCACGATTACGACACCCTGCGCGCCGGCTCACCCGACACTCATCGACGATCTGCTCGGCGGCCCCATCTGGGACAACAACCTTACCGATGCGGCCGAAGCGAGGGCCAAGAATCCAAGCCGACGCCGATCTCCTGATGTCTTTGGCCGACCGGGACGGCAAGGACCGAACCTGCGCAACTGGACGAGCTCTATATGCCGGCCCCTCAGCCCCGGTCGAAGGCTAGCGCCCGCTGGACGGCGGGGCGCTGCAGCATGCGAGCGTGATGGTCGCTTGCCTTTGCAAAGCGGGCGGGATCGACGCCGTCGGCCGGCAGCCAATCGGTCATGACGAAGAGGTAGGGATCGGCCAGCGAATAGGTCTCGCCCATCACCCACGGGCCTTTGAACATCGTCTCTTCGATCAGCCCGAAACAATCGGCCATATTCTGCGGCACCTTGGCCTTCATCGCCTCGAGTGCCGCCGGATCGTCGGCCCAGCGCGAGCCGCGCGGGCGATGGGCGTGGTTCACATGCACGGTCGAGCAGAGATAGTTGTTGAAGGATTGCAGCCGCGCCATTTCGAAGACATCGCCGAGCGGCGCGAGTTTGGCGGCCGGGGCGCTTTCCGCGATGAAGCCGAGGATCGCCGGCGTTTCCGTCAGCACGCCGCGATCGGTGACGAGCGCCGGCACCCGTCCCTTCGGATTGATCTTCAGATAGTCCGGCGAACGCTGCTCGCCATCGCGGAAACTGAGCTTCTTAGTCTCGAAGGCAAGGTCGGATTCTTCCAGGGCAATAAGGCTTGCGAGCGCGCAGGTTCCGGACGCGTAATATAATGTCAGCATGGTTGTCCACTCCCTTTCGGCACGTCTTATAGCGCGGGGATTGGTGCGCCGGAACCGGGGAGATCGATGGTTTGCGGGCGATTGCCGGCGTGCCTTGCTGCCGCCCCTCATCCGGCTGCCGCCACCCCTTCTCCCCGTTCTGACGGGGAGAAGGGGTGTGGGGCACCCGCTTCCTCTATCTCGAGGTTGCGTTTGGCACGTCCCTTCTCCCCGTCAAAACGGGGAGAAGGTCAGGGTGAGAGGCAACACCCCCGCTCTCACCCGCAGCCCGGTACATCCTCCAGCCGGTGCCAGACCGGGATGCCGCGTTCCCTGGCGATGCGCACGTCGTTGTCGGCGCCTTTGGAATCGCCCGGCAGGCGCAGCACGCCCTCGCAGAGCTGCAGCAACCGGCCGGCGACCGGATGGAAGATTTCCTCGTAGAGGGCGTCGCCGACCGATCTGCCGCCGGCGGCGTGCCAGATCGGCAGCGCCACCCATTCGCCGATCATCGGCACATGGCCGGCCTTGAACAAGGCATAAGATGGTTCCTCAAGCCGCTTGAGGTTGGCGGCCATCTTCTCCGGGTCGTCGCCCGTTCCGGACCGATAAGGCCCCGCAATCAAAATCAACATGATCAACTCCATCGCTCCGCTTCTGCGCGAGCACTCCCGGCCTCATGCACGGGATTTCCTGAAAATGCACGATATTTCTTGAATGTCGAGTCATTTCATGCAATATCATGCCATCTCGTGAATTTTCGTGCGGAGAGACAATGCTGACGACGCAGCGCAAGACCCTGATCCTCGACATCTTGCGCCGCGACGGCCAGGTGATCGCCAAGCGTGTCGCCGAGGATTTTTCGCTTTCAGAAGACACGATCCGGCGTGACCTGCGGGAAATGGCGGCGGAGGGGCTCTTGAAACGCGTGCATGGCGGCGCGATGCCGCTTGCGCCCGATCTGCCCGATTTTACCGCGCGGGCCAGCGTCTCGTCCGAGAACAAGGCGCGGCTCGGGGCTAAGGCGGCTGCGATGGTCAAGCCGGGGCAGATGGTCTTCCTCGACGGCGGCACGACGACCGCCGAGATTGCCCGGCATTTGCCGCGCGATATGGCGCTGACAGTTGCCACTCACAGTCCGACGATCGCCGCCGAGCTGGAGCACCATCCGACGGCGGAGGTGATCCTGGCCGGCGGGCGGCTCTACAAACATTCGATGGTGGCAACGGGCGCTGCGGCGATGGCGGCGATTTCGCAGCTTCGCCCCGATCTGTTCTTCCTCGGCGTCACCGCCGCCCACCCCGTGCACGGGCTTTCCACCGGCGATTTCGAGGAAGCGGCGATCAAGCGGCACATCGCTCGCTGCTCGGCCGAAACGCATGTGCTGCTGACGGAGGAGAAGTTCGACCTCGTCTCGCCCTGCCCAGTGCTCGGCATTGCCGAGGTGGCAGGACTGATCGTACCGACGGAGATGACGGCCGAGCGGCTGAAGCCTTATCGCGATCTCAACGGTACAATCACTGCAGCCTAATCATTCGCTAAAAAGTCAGGGCAGGATGTCGTGCGAAAACCGCGAACCGATTTCGGCATCATGCCGAGAAGACGGAGGTCGCTCTGATATCGCCGACATGGATGCCGTTCCAGTTGCGCATCGCGGCTGCGGCAAAGGCCATCAGAGCGGCATGCACCGTCTCTTCCGTCTCGAAGAAGCGGGCGAGCGCGGCCGCCACCATGGCTTCGGCGGCGCGGGTGGCGCCATCCTCACATTTCAGCGCCATGGCGATGCCCTTTTCCGGGATCGCAGCGCAGAAGACACCCTCGGCGCCTGTCTTGACGAAGATGCGTCCGGGGGCGATCTGCATCAGTTTCGTGCAGGCGCGGCCGGAGCCGGCGACATAGAAGGGCTCGGCCATGCAAGCCTCGATCAGGCGGCGGGATGCTTTGGCGCGCACCGGCTCCAGCCCGGTGCCGGTCGCCATCCTGGCAAAGCCTTGCGCCAGGCTGCGCAAAGGCACGGCATAGGTCGGAATGGAGCAGCCGTCGGTGCCGCAGCTCTCGGCGCCGAGCACGGCGCCGGTCAGGCTTGCCATCGCGGCCCGGATCTCGACCTGCAGCGGGTGCTCGTAGCCGACATAACCCTTCGGGTCGATATCCCGGTGACAGCAGGCGCAGATGAAGCCGGCATGTTTTCCGGAACAATTGTTGTGCAGCGCCGTCGGTGCGTCGAGCGTGCGGGCCTGATGGATCAGGACTTTCTGGTTCATCGACCAGTGGGCGCCGCATTCCAGCGCTTCGACATTCCGGCCGGCACGCGACAGCATCGAGGCGGCAAGCGCCACATGTTCGTCCTCGCCATTATGGGAGGCGCAGGCGAGCGCCAGCTCCTTGTCGCCGAAGCCATAGGCATCGGCCGCACCGCTCTCCACCAGCGGCAGCGCCTGCATCGCCTTGCAGGCCGAGCGCGGGAAAACCGCGGCGTCGATGTCGCCCAGCGAAAAGACAAGCCTGCCGTCGCCATCGACGACCGCCACCGCGCCGCGATGACGACTTTCCACGAGCAGGCCACGGGTGACTTCAATGGTGACAGGATTGGTCATGGGCTCTCATCCGGATGCTGGCGGGATGGGCAGGCATAACGCGTCAGGGCGCGAAAGCCAACGGGGTTTGGGTGGCCTGTTTCGCGCGGCAAGTACGTGACGTACGGCGGAGTAGCAAGTGGCTGCGCCAATTCTCCGTCGGGACAGTCGCGCCTTCTGCCGGTCGAGCCCCTACCCTCCGTCATTCCAGGCCTTGAGCCTGGAATCCAGCCCCGGGGCTCGACCAAGCAACTCCGTCGGACGGCGATCGCCTCATCGCAATACTCATCACAGAAACTGACGCATGCGATCGAAAACTATCGTTTTCCTGATGTGTGGGATGCAGCTAAGAGTGGTGCGTCAGGAACCGCCCCCATGTCATCCAGTTTCTCCCTCATCCTGCGCGACAACAGGATCCGCATTCCCGCGGTGACGCTCGTCGCGCTTGCCTTTACCTATGCTTCGACCGCGCCTTACCAGTCGATCATCGGGATCAACGAACTCGGCTTGAGCAACGGCGCCTATTCGGCGCTGGTGTTCTTTTCGGCGATCGTCAACGTGGCGACGAGTCTGACGCTCGGCATCTGGTCGGACAGGCTGAAGGAACGCCGGCCGCTGGTGCTCTCGCTTTCGGTGGCCGGCATGCTCGGCTTCGGATCGATCGCGATCATCCACAGCCCGGCAATCTTCATCTTTTCGACGCTGCTGCTGGTGCCGATGAGCGGCTCCACCTATTCATTGCTCTTCGCCAGCCTGCGCGCCAGGACCAACCAGATGGAGCGTGGCGAGGGCGCTGCGGTGACGGCAACGGTGCGGGCGCTGTTTTCCGGCTCCTGGGCGCTGGCGCCGGGGCTGATCGGCCTTTATCTCGTCAACTCGCCATCGATGACGCCGGCCTATGGCATCGCGGCGCTCGCCAGCTGCACCTGCTTCTGCCTGTATTTCTTCTTCGCCCCCGGCAACGGCAGCGCCGGCCCTCCCCCGGATCCGGTCGGTTTCCTCGCTTCGCTGAAGCGAATCTTCATGCCCAACGTGCTGATCCGCGTCTTCATCATGGCGCTGCTGTTCGCGCTGCAGCGGCTGAACGGCATGCTTCTGCCGCTGATCATCACCCGTGCGGCGGGCGGAAACGTCGCCGACGTCGGTTTCATCGCCGGGCTGACGGCGCTTCTCGAAATGCCGTTCATGATGATGTGGGGCATGACGCAGCGGCGCTTCCGCACCGCGCATGTGCTCGCCCTCGGCGCGCTGATCTATTGCGCGTATCTGCTGCTGCTCGGATTTGCTTCCGCACCATGGCACATCTATGCGCTGCTGCTCGTCAACGCCTGCGGCGCGGCGGCAATCCTCAGCGTGCCGATCACCTATCTGCAGGACCTGATCGCCGACCGGCCGGGGCTCGGAACCTCGCTGCTCTCGCTCAACACCTTCATCGGCACCGGCATCGCCGCCGGGCTCTTCGCCTTCGGAACATCGCTCACCGATTATTCCGGCACCGCCTTCGTCGGCGCCGGCGCGGGTCTGGCGGCGATTGGGGCGTTGCTCCATCTGGAAAGCAGCAGGCGGCAGGCGCGGCAGCCGGCCTGATTGCAGGCGGCGCAGGGCACACGACCGGTTCAATCGCCGCGCCTCAATCTAACGCGCCATGATGCGGTGGGCGCAGCGGCGGGCGCCGGCAAGGCTATCTTCGCCGCGCTCGACGTCGGTGCCGAGGGCGGCGCGGAGGGTTTCGAGTTCGGAGCGGCAGAAGCCCGCGCAGGCGGTGACCGCCGCGCAGATCGGACAGTGATTTTCAACCAGCATGAAGGAGCCGTCCGCCTCCCGCCAACTGTCGGCCATGTAACCCTCACGGGTGCGGATCGCAGCCAGGCCCTCGGCACGAGCGGCAAGCTCGCCGGCGTTTTCGAGCTCGTGGCGATAGCGCTGCAGCGTCTCGGTTTCGCGGGCGGAGATGACGGCGTCGAGCGCTCCCGCCCCAAGCTGGTCGACGAGGGTGCCGAGGAGAACGGCCCTCGGCAGCTCGTTCAGCGGCCGACAAGCCTATCTGGCGATCGACGCCGGCGCGCTGATCGAGACGGCGGCGACCGGTTCGCTGGCCCTGTTTCTCGCCATGGACAATCCGCAGGGGGATTTGCCGCTCATCATGCCGGCGGCGGCCGCCATGTTCATGATGGGGTTCGGCATCGGTCTCGGCTGGGCGCATTTCGTCGCCATGGTGCTGAAGCTCGTCGCCAGCAACGAACAGGACAAGGCCTCGGCGGCAATCCCGACGATGAGCTCGCTCGGCGGGGCATTCGGTGCCGCCTTCGCCGGGTTCATCGCCAATGGCGCCGGCCTCGTCGAACCGGGCGGCGTGCCAGGAGCACTGTTGGCGGCGCATTGGCTTTATCTGCTGATGGCGCTACCGGGCATCATCGCGATCGCGACGGCGATAACCCTGAGAGACAGGTGAATTGAAAAGGCGCCTCGGTTTCGGGCGCCTTTTCACGACTGAATGATTTCCGTGCTCTCAGGCGACGTTGCGCTCCGGTTCCGGCTCCTGCTGGACAACCTCCTGCTTCACGCCGAGATAGAGGACGGAGCCGCGGCCGATGCCATAGGTATCGCAAACGTCGGGCGTCAGGAAATCGGTGACCGGAATCTGCTGGACCGCCAAACCGGCGCGCCGGATCACGTCGATGAAGCCGGACCTCGAGAAGATGCGCACATGGTCATCCTGGCCGAAATGCGCCCAGCGGCCTTCCGGCGTCGTCACCTCGGGATTTTCATAGGTGTCTTCGATCGACAGGCAGATGGGCGCCATCAGGATGGCGACGCTGTCCTGCTTGAGAACACGCCGGATTTCCGCGGTGGCACGCACCGGATCGTCGACATGTTCGAGCACATGAGAGCAAAGCACGAAGTCGAAGCTCTCATCGGCATAGGGCAGGTTATGGATATCAGCCTTGTCGTCTGCCTCCGGCATATGCATGTCGCAGCTGCGGTAAAAGACGTGCGGGTGGCTTTTGAGCCAGAAGCTCAAGGCCCGGCCCGGCGCAATGTCCAGGAAGCGCACGGCCTTTGCCTGGTCGAGCCGCTGGAACACCGGCGTCAGGAACAGCGCGTAAAGCCTGTCGCGATCGGTCGAATGACAATTGGGGCAGCTATAGGCCTGATGGTTGATCGTCTCGAATTCATCGATGCGATAGGGAAAGCCATGTTCGACCGCCTTGTCGATGTAGTAGCGCGGAAGCGGTACGAAATGCGGAATTCTGCTGCGGCAGATGGGGCAGGCGTGGAATAGAGCCATTGTATTCCTCGTAGGGACCTTACAACGCGCAAGCAACGCCACATCGGGATGCGCAGTTTCGGGGCCAAGTTTCGATCAGACGACTGTTCAACGACCCCGGAGACTCACAGTCAGCCAGGATCAACTTCACCTTGCGCACGAATGCTGGTCCGAAGCTGACCTCAAACGGTGAGCATGACCTTGCCGACATGGCTGCCGCCCTCCAGCAGCCGGTGCGCCTCGACGACGTCCTCAAAGGCGAAGACCTTGTGGATGACCGGGGCGACCGTGCCGGCCTCAAGCAGCGGCCAGACCTCGGAGAGTAGATCATCGCGGATGGCACGTTTCTCCTCGGCCGTGCGCGGGCGCATGGTGGAGCCGGTGACCGTCAGGCGCTTGACCATGATCGGAGAGAGATTGACCTTTTCGGCGACGGCCCCGCCGAGGAAGGCGATGATCGACAGGCAGCCGTCCTTAGCAAGCGAGGCGATGTTGCGATCGAAATAGGCGGCACCGATCATATCGAGGATGATATCGACGCCCTCGCCGGTTTCGGCCTTGATCACCGCGGCGAAATCCTCGCTCCTATAATTGATCCCTCGTTTGGCGCCGAGCTTTTCGCAGGCCTCGCATTTTTCCATCGAGCCGGCCGTGGCATAGACCTCGGCGCCGAAGGCGCGGGCGAGCTGGATCGCAGTTGTGCCGATACCGCTCGTGCCGCCATGGATCAGCACGCTCTCGCCTTCCGTCAGTCCGGCCATCTGGAAGAGATTGGCCCAGACGGTGAAGAAGGTTTCGGGAAGCGCCGCGGCTCTTACAGCATCGTATCCCTTGGGAAAAGGCAGGATCTGGCCTGATGGCAGGAGGCAATATTCGGCATAGGCGCCGCCATTGGCGAGGCCGCAGACCTTGTCGCCGACGGCATAGCCGCTGACGCCAGGCCCGACCTCGACGATTTCACCGGAGAGTTCCAGCCCGAGAATCGGGCTCGCATCCTGGGGCGGGGGATAGCTGCCCTGACGCTGGGCAATATCGGGACGGTTGACGCCGATCGCCTCTGCGCGCACGAGGACCTCGCCTTCACCGGCGACCGGCAGCGGACGCTTGCCGATCACCATCACATCCGGTCCGCCGAAGGACTTGAGATCAACGAAACGCATTTCCTGAGGCAATGACATGGCGCTACCCTCCTGATCCCGAAGGTTCGGAATAGATCAGCCCGGCCGGCTTGGGAAGGCTGCAAGCGGCAAGGGCGTCAATTCGCCTCGCCCAGGAAATGGAAGGCAAGGCCCTCATCGCTCTCCTTGGCGGCCGACTTGATGACGGCGATCTCGGCGCTGACGCGGTTGATATCGTCGATGACGAGGCCTTCCGGCAGTTCGAGAACGCCGATCGAGCAGCGCATCAGCGGGAACAGGGCCTCGGTGCCGGTGCGGTCGTGGCCGAGGATGCGGCCGGCGGCGCGGTGCTCGCCGGAATAAAGATCGAGCACGTCGTCGTGGAAATCGCTGATCAGCCGGTCGAGGATCTCGGTCAGCTCCTCCTTCGTCCAGCCGACGACGCCGATGAAAAAATCATCGCCGCCGACATGGCCGAGGAAATGGCGCTCGGCGAAGAAATAGCGGCGCATTAGCGCGGCAAAGAGCGAGATCGCATGATCGCCGAGATGGAAGCCGTAGGCATCGTTGAACGGCTTGAAGTTGTCGAAGTCGCAATAGCAGAAGTGGCGGACCTCATCGCCGTCGCGGCCGGACTGGCGCATGAAGTCGCGGATGGCGCGATTGCCCGGGAGGCCGGTCAGAGGGTTCTGGTCCTGGGCGGTCTTCAGCTGTTTCTCGTTGATGACCTTGATCAGTGAAGCGGCGGAAACAACGCCGGCATAACGCATATTGTCGGTCAGGATCAGGCAGTTGCTGCCCTCCATATTGGCGAAGATCGCCATCAGCTGCTCGGCATCGCTGTCGAGGCCAACGATCGGCGCCATCTCGACGAAATGCGAGATGCTGCGCTCATACATCTTGTTCTTCAGGAGGTCACGGCCAAAGGGCTGATAAATATACTCTTTGAGGTGCTGCTCGTGGATGATGCCGCGCGGTTCGCTATTGGCGTTGAGGACGGGAAAAAAGGCCTGGCGCGGATTGCGGCGGAAGAGCTCGAAGACGCTGTCGATGCTGTCGTTTTCGTAGACCGTCGGCAAGAGCTCGATCTGCTTGCGGATGAGGATTTCGTCGAGCGACTGGCTCGCCCGCTTGCTCTTACCGAGTTCCTGCAGATGCGGGAAGGACGGCGCCAGCTCCGACATGTGCGTGGTCGGCCGGGAAATGAACCATCCTTGGACGAGATCGACGCCATATTCGCGGCAGGCGATGAATTCGGCCTCGGTCTCGATGCCTTCGGCCACGACGCGCGTGCCAAGCACATGGGCGATGTTGACGATGCTCTTCAGCAGATGACGCTTGCGGGCGCTGCGGTCGATCTCGGCGACGAAGTGGCGGTCGATCTTCAGATAGTCGACGGCATAATCGCAAAGCAGTTTCATCTCGCCGTGACCGACGCCGAAATCGTCGATCGCCAGCTTGAAGCCGGCCCGCCGCAACTTTGAAACCAGGGCGGCGAATTCCGGCACGCTGGTATTGTCGAAGCGCTCGGAGAATTCGAAACAGATGGAGGACGGCGGAATATTCGCCGTTCGCAAATGTTGCAGCAGGCTCTCCACCAGGCGCTCGCCATCGTGGATCAGCCGGACGTCAAGATTGAGGAACAGCGTCGAGGTGGAGAAATTCGACAGCGTCGCGAACTTGGCGAGCGCGCGGCTGGCGACCATCTGTTCGAGCTGCAGCAGCTGACAGGTCCGATGCGCCTCGTCGAGAATATCGGCCGGCGTGTCGTAGCCGATGCGTTCCTGGCCGCGCATGAGGGACTCGTAACCGAATACCGTACCGGTGCCGGCTTCGACGATCGGCTGGAAGGCGTTTTCGACCACGAGCTTGGCAAGGGTTACAATCTGATCGCTCGCATAACGACGCAGCACGCCAGGCTCGACGGCGCCAGCCAAAGATATTGCAGTGTTCACTGTGGGCCGATCTCCACTGCGACTTGTTCTTCTTGGTCAGGAACCTGCCGCAGAAGGATCAACGAACCCTTTCGCCAATATGAAAGTTTTGTGAAAGACGCGGCTCGCCGGCACGCGTTGCGCGTGAATTCGAATTCCCCATTACAAGCATTGGCTTATTCAGGCGGAGCGACTGCGCTGCGCCTCATGATCGGCAAACATGTCGGCGACGCATCTGCCGCCGGAGGCGACGCTCTCGTCGTCGAGGAGATCTGCCTTGATTTCGCCGAGCTTGCGGGCGGTATCCCAGAGGCGCAGCGCCTCGCGGACGACCTCACTGCTCGAGGCGTAACCACCCGTGTCGACGGCGGCACGGATGCCCGCTGCCTGTTGCGGAGAGATGGAAACGGTGACCATCGGCATGGACTTCCTCCCTTTTTTCTTCAGGCAGTACCCTGCCTTTGGGGGACGCATGACCATTTTCGGCATTCCAGGCGCTTGCGCCGGTGCCATTGGTGCATTCGCACCGGAAGCATCCGGAGATGCCGGACGGCTCTAATCCCTAAAGTCTAATCCCCCGCCATTCCCTTGTCAAAAAAGAAAAGGCCCATCGCCGTTCAACTGCGCAGGCCAAGGCCGAAGGCGATCATCGTCCATCCCTGGACGATCAGGTCGACGGCCAGGAAGAGGCCAAGGACCCAGAGGCTGTTCACCGGCCAGCCCAGCGCGATGACAAACCCGGCAAGCGCCGTTATGACACCGCTGATAGCGATCCAGCGCCAACCCTTGAGCGGTCGCATGCGCATCCCGACCCAGAGACGGAATAGGCCGGCCACGAGCAGCGCAATGGAAAGAAACAGGGTCAAGGCCGCCGAGGTGAAAATGGGATTGACGAAGGCGCAGATGCCGGCAAGCACGTAAAGCACGCCGCTCAAAGCCCAGAAGAGCACCTGATCCCAGCGGCGCAGCTGAAAAGCGTGGACGAGATAGATGACGCCGCCGGCCAGCATGAGCATGCCGACGTAAAAGACCGAAGCAACGGTCGCCATCAACAGATTGCTGAGAGCGATGAGGCCGCAGATAAGAAGCAGGACCCCGAGGCCGAGGAACCATGCCCATTTCGATCGCAGCGAGGATTCGGGCATATCATTGAAGACGCTGGTCATAGCACACCTCCTGATCATTTGAATATGTTGCCCCAGTTCTTCCGGAAAAGATGTGAGCCAAATCAATTCGCTTAAGATTTTTGTTGATTGATCAGTCAATCAAAAATAAGATGGGCCTCGTTTTCAGGAGGTAGCGGGCGTGCCCAAGGTCGGGATGGAGCCGGTGCGCCGCAAGGCGCTTGTCGATGCGGCGCTGCGGGTGATCGGCGATCACGGCTCGCTCGCCGTGACCATGTCCGATATCGCCCGCCAGGCCGGCGTCTCGCCGGCGCTTGCCCATCATTATTTCGGCAGCAAGGAGCAATTGCTGATCGAGACGATCCGCTCGCTGCTCCGGCAGCTGCGCCGCGATACGGTGGCGGCGCTGAAGGAGGCGCGCACGCCGCGTGAGCGGCTTTCGGCCGTCATCCGCGTCAGCTTCCATGCCGACCAGTTCGCGCCCGATACAATTGCCGCCTGGCTTGCCTTTTACGCCGAAGCGCAGCGTTCGGAGGAGACGCGCCGCTTCCTGGTGATCTATGCCCGCAGGCTGCGCTCCAACCTGCTCGCCGATCTCAAGGCGCTGCTGCCAGCCGACGCCGCAGAACGCATCGCCGAGGGCGCTGCGGCGATGATCGACGGGCTCTATATCAGGCAAAGTCTGAAATCGGCGCCGATCGGCATCGAAGCCTCGATCGCGCTGACGGAGGATTATGTAAACGCCCTTCTGGCCAGCGCCTCCCCTTTTAACGGGGGAAGGAAAAACTACCTCGCACCATCCAAGGACAAATGACATGAAAGCCCAGCCAAAAGCCTCGCACTTCATCGATGGCGAATATGTCGAGGATAGCGATGGCACTGTCATCGAGAGCCTTTATCCTGCCACCGGCGAGGTGATCGCCCGGCTGCATGCGGCAACGCCTGCGATCGTCGAACAGGCTATCGCGGCGGCCAAACGCGCCCAGCCGGAATGGGCGGCAATGAGCCCGATGGCGCGTGGCCGCATCTTGAAGCGCGCCGCCGAGATCATGCGCGAGCGCAACCGCGAGCTTTCCGAACTGGAAACGCTCGATACCGGCAAGCCGATCCAGGAGACGATCGTCGCCGACCCGACGTCGGGCGCAGACGCCTTCGAATTCTTCGGCGGCGTCGCGCCGGCCGGGCTCAACGGCTCTCATATCCCGCTCGGCCAGGATTTTGCCTATACCAAGCGTGTCCCCCTCGGCGTCTGCGTCGGCATCGGCGCCTGGAACTATCCGCAGCAGATCGCCTGCTGGAAAGCGGCCCCGGCGCTGATCTCAGGCAATGCCATGGTATTCAAGCCGTCGGAAAACACGCCGCTCGGCGCCCTGAAGATCGCCGAGATCCTGCACGAGGCGGGGCTGCCGAAGGGGCTCTTCAACGTCATCCAAGGCGACCGCGAGACCGGGCCGCTGCTCGTCAACCATACCGACGTCGCCAAGGTGTCGCTGACCGGATCGGTGCCAACAGGGCGCCGGGTGGCAGCGGCTGCGGCCGGCAGCCTCAAGCATGTGACCATGGAACTCGGCGGCAAGTCGCCGCTCATCGTTTTCGACGACGCCGATCTCGACTCGGCGGTCGGCGGCGCCATGCTCGGCAATTTCTATTCGACCGGCCAGGTCTGCTCGAACGGCACCCGCGTCTTCGTGCAGAAGGGGATCAAGACGGAGTTCCTGAAGCGGCTGAAGGCGCGCACCGAGGCGATGATGATCGGCGACCCGATGGATGAGGCGACGCAGATCGGCCCGATGGTTTCCTGGGCGCAGCGCGAGAAAGTGATCGCCTATATCGAAAAGGGCAAGGCCGAAGGCGCAAGCCTGATTGCCGGCGGCGGCATTCCGAACAATGTCTCGGGCGAAGGTTATTACGTGCAGCCGACGGTCTTTGCAGATGTCACCGACGACATGACGATCGCCCGCGAGGAGATCTTCGGGCCTGTCATGTCGGTGCTCGATTTCGACGATGAGGACGAGGTGATCGGCCGCGCCAATGCCAGCGAATTCGGCCTCTCCGGCGGCGTCTTCACCGCCGACCTCACCCGCGCCCACCGCGTCGTCGACCGGCTGGAGGCCGGCACGCTGTGGATCAACACCTATAATCTCTGCCCGGTCGAGATCCCCTTCGGCGGCTCGAAACAATCGGGCTTCGGCCGCGAGAATTCGCTGGCGGCGCTGGAGCATTATTCCGAGCTGAAGACGGTTTACGTCGGCATGGGGCCGGTGGCGGCGCCTTATTGAAGACATCTGTCCACGCCCTTGCCCCTCACCTAACCCTCTCCCCGCACGCGGGGAGAGGCGACGTGCCCAAAGCAACGTCGAAGATAGGGGAAGCCAGTGCGGCATATCCCCTTCGCCCCGTTTACGGGGAGAAGGTGCCGGCAGGCGGATGAGGGGCCGGCTCTGAGAAAACAAGAAGCAGCCAGATCACGGCAGCTCAAGGAAAACAAGAAGATGCAACAAGCAGATTTCGTCATCATCGGCTCCGGCTCGGCCGGCTCGGCGCTGGCCTATCGCCTCTCCGAAGACGGCAAGAACAGCGTCCTCGTCATCGAGGCGGGCGGCAGCGATTTCGGGCCGTTCATTCAGATGCCGGCAGCGCTTGCCTGGCCGATGAGCATGAAGCGCTATAATTGGGGCTATCTCTCCGAGCCGGAGCCGAACCTCAACAACCGCCGCATCACGGCGCCGCGCGGCAAGGTGATCGGCGGCTCGTCATCGATCAACGGCATGGTCTATGTGCGCGGCCATGCCGAGGACTTCAACCGCTGGGAAGAGCTCGGTGCTAGCGGCTGGGCCTATGCCGACGTTCTCCCCTATTTCAAGCGGATGGAACATTCGCATGGCGGCGAAGAGGGCTGGCGCGGCACCAACGGGCCGCTGCATGTGCAGCGCGGCGGCTTCACCAATCCGCTGTTCCGGGCCTTCGTCGAGGCCGGCAAGCAGGCGGGCTTCGAGACGACCGAGGATTACAACGGCAGCAAGCAGGAAGGCTTCGGACTGATGGAGCAGACCATCTTTGCCGGGCGCCGCTGGTCTGCCGCCAATGCCTATCTGAAACCGGCGCTGAAGCGCGACAATGTCGGGATCGTCTACGGTATGGCGCGCCGGATCGTCATCGAGAACGGGCGCGCGACCGGCGTCGAAATCGAACGCGGCGGCAGGACAGAGGTGGTGAAGGCGAACCGCGAGGTGATCGTCTCGGCCTCCTCTTTCAATTCGCCGAAGCTCCTGATGCTGTCCGGCATCGGCCCGGGCGAGCATCTGAAGGAAATGGGCATCGAGGTGAAGGCCGACCGCCCTGGTGTCGGCGCCAACCTGCAGGACCATATGGAATTCTATTTCCAGCAGGTCAGCACCAAGCCGGTGTCGCTCTATTCCTGGCTGCCCTGGTTCTGGCAGGGGGTGGCGGGCGCGCAATGGCTCTTGTCGAAGGGCGGGCTCGGCGCTTCCAACCAGTTCGAAGCCTGCGCCTTCCTGCGCTCGGCACCCGGGCTGAAGCAGCCGGACATTCAATATCATTTCCTGCCGGTGGCGATCAGCTATGACGGCAAGGCGGCGGCGAAAAGCCACGGTTTCCAGGTGCATGTCGGCTACAACCTGTCGAAATCGCGCGGCAACGTGACGCTGCGCTCGCCCGACCCCAAGGCCGAGCCGGTGCTGCGCTTCAACTATATGAGCCATCCCGAGGATTGGGAGAAATTCCGCCACTGCGTGCGACTGACCCGCGAGATCTTCGGGCAGGCGGCCTTCGACGCCTATCGCGGCCCGGAGATCCAGCCGGGTGAAGGCGTACAAAGCGACGAAGAGATCGACGCCTTCCTGCGCGAACATCTGGAAAGCGCCTATCACCCCTGCGGCACCTGCAAGATGGGCGCCAAGGACGATCCGATGGCGGTGGTCGATCCGCAGACGCGGGTGATCGGCGTCGATGGACTGCGCGTCGCCGACAGCTCGATCTTCCCGCACGTCACCTACGGCAACCTGAACGGCCCCTCGATCATGACCGGCGAGAAGGCCGCCGACCACATCCTCGGCAAGCAGCCGCTGGCGCGCTCGAACCAGGAGCCCTGGGTCAACCCGCGGGCGGCGGTCAGCGATCGGTGATGAGTGGCGAAAGCTGTCAGGCCGCAATCACAGTAGCAATTTTCGGAAGAAAGAGGTGGCCCCTTCCCTGCAAACCGGTTTAGGAAGAGCTCATCTCCAATGTTCCTCGGCTGCCCGTGTTCCATCGCAAGTCCAGACTTCTTCGCAGATCGCGTGTCCTGTGGGGCTCCTTCTCCCTCTGGCGTCCGCGGCTGATCTTCTGGTTCGGCGCCTTTGCGATCGGCATCATCAGCGTCGGCTTCGCCAGGCTGGCCGATCTGGCGCAGCGCGGCTTTGCCGGCGTGATCGCCTCGGGGCAATGGAGCTTTCTGCTGCCGCTTCTCATCACCCCGCTCGGCTTCATGCTGTCGGCCTATCTCGCCGCTACATTCTTCCCGAACGCGCAGGGCAGCGGCATTCCGCAGGCGATTGCCGCGCGGCATTTGCGTGATCCGGAGGACCGCGCGCGGCTGCTGTCGCTGCGGCTCGTCTTCGGCAAGATCCTGCTGACCGTGCTGGGGCTCGCGAGCGGCGCGTCGATCGGCCGCGAGGGACCGACCGTGCAGGTTGGCGCATCGATCATGCTGGCCGTCGCCCGCTTCGGCGGCATGGCGCAGGCGCGCGGCCTGATCCTCGCCGGCTCTGCGGCCGGCATCGCCGCGGCCTTCAACACACCGCTCGCCGGCATCGTCTTCGCCATCGAGGAAATGAGCCGGACCTATGAGTCCCGTGCGAACGGCCTGGTGCTGACGGCCGTCATCCTTTCGGGCCTTGCAGCGCTCGGACTTGCCGGCAGCTACAATTATTTCGGCTCCACCGCGGTCGCGCCCGCCTCGGTGCGCGACTGGGAACTGGTGCTGGTCTGCGGCATCGGCGGCGGCGCACTGGGTGCGGCTTTCAGCGGGCTTGCGCTCCATCTCGGTCAGCACGTTCGCAGGTGGGCGCATCCGCAGCCGCTGCGGCGGATGGTAACGCTGGCAGCAGCCTGCGGCCTTGCCGTCGCGGCGATCGGCATCCTCTCGGGCGGCATGACCTTCGGAACGGGCTACGACCAGGCGAAAGGCGCCGTCGAGGGCAATCCCCTGCCCCTGCTGTTCTTCCTGGAAAAACTTCTTGCCGGCTTTCTGTCGATGATGTCGGGCATTCCGGGCGGCATCTTCGCGCCGTCGCTCTCCGTCGGCGCCGGCTTCGGCAGCACCATCGGCCAGATTATGGGCAGCAGCATCGCGCTTGCGGCCATTCTCGGGATGGCGGGATATTTCTCCGGCGTGGTGCAGGCGCCGATGACCGCCTTTGTCATCATCCTCGAAATGACCGGCGACCATCAGGCCATCATTCCGATTATGGCGGTATCGATGATCGGCTACATCACCTCGCGGATCCTGTCGCGCGAGCCGCTCTATCACGGCCTGTCGCGCGTCTTCATCGCTGCGGCGATCCGGGCCCGGCGCGCCAGGGAAACGGCTGAGAGCTGATCAGGCGAGCAGGCGGGTGACTTCGGCGCCATGCCCCGGGCCGACGGCATCGGCGATGGTCGTCGAGAACAGCACCTTGCGGGTGGCGTCGGCGACCTTGGCGAAGACATGGCGGATTTCGCACGTCTGTTCGCCGTCGCAATCGTCACATTTGCGGTAGGCGGTGATCGACAGGCACGGCAAGGGTGCGATCGGGCCATCGATGATGCGCAGGATTTCGCCGAAGGTGATGGTGTGGGCGGGCTTGAGCAGGAGATAACCGCCCTGCTTGCCGCGGCGGCTGACGACGATGCCGTGATGTTTGAGATCGAGCAGGATCTGTTCGAGGAATTTCTTCGGGATCTTCTGCTGCGCCGCGATGTCGGAAATCATCACCGGTTCGTCGGCATCGGCATCCGCCAGAACCGTCAGCGCCCGCAGCGCATATTTCGCCTTTTGCGTAATCATCTCAGACCGTCGACACACAGGCGGCGCGCATTTTCGCGCCGCTTCACACGTATATTCGCCTCTATGGCACAACCAGCATGAACGGAATTTGAACGCGCCGGCTGAAAGCCTTGAGGGACAAGTATTTTTGGCCTTGTTCTTCACGCTGGCCAAGCCCTTGCAAACTACGCCAAATCAGCGCCTTCCGCACCATTTTCAGCATCACTTCAGATTTCCGATTGACAGGCTGCGTGTAAGCCTACTAATTTTATAGACATTGAGGCTGTCGGCGCGGGTTTTTCCCCGCGGGCGGCTGCTTTTCTGCATTGCGGCAGCTTCGGAGAGATATTTGCTCCTGTGGCCGCAGCTTTCGAAATCCCTTTTTCTGTCCGATCCAGGCTTGAACTGCGATACTCCGGTCAACTAAGGACAGGATTCTCATGACTGTTATCAATCCGAATGCAGAAGCCGAGGCGCTGAACGACAAGCTGGCAGGCCTCGACCTCGCCGGACGTCTGTCGCTGGTGGCAGGCCTTGGCGGCCGCGTGGTGTTCACCACCTCGCTCGGCATCGAAGACCAGGTGATCACCGCCGAAATCGGCACGCACCGCCTGCCGATCGACATCGCGACGCTGGAAACCGGCCGCCTGTTTGCCGAGACGCTGGCGCTGATCGACGAAACGGAGGCCCAGTACGACATCCATATCCAGCGCCTTTCGCCCGAGAAGGCCGATATCGACGCCTATGCCGCGCAATACGGCCTCAATGGTTTCTACGAGAGCGTCGAAGCCAGGCATGCCTGTTGCGGCGTGCGCAAGCTGAAGCCGCTTGCGCGTGCGCTCGAAGGGGCGACGATCTGGATCACCGGCCTGCGGCGCGGCCAGTCGGCCAACCGCGCCGAAACGCCCTTTGCCGAATATGACGCCGAACGGCACCTGCTGAAGGTCAATCCGCTCGCCGACTGGGACATCGAGGCGATCAAGGCCTTCGTTTCCGAAAACGGCGTGCCGGTCAATCCGCTGCATGCCCGCGGCTACCCCTCGATCGGCTGCGAGCCCTGCACAAGGGCGATCAAGCCCGGCGAGCCGGAACGCGCCGGCCGCTGGTGGTGGGAGCAGGACGAGACACGCGAATGCGGCCTGCATGTCGCCGAAGAGGCCTCAGCGATCGTCGCACAATAATCACCTTCCCAGCTTACCGGATCAGGGCGCGGCGGTCGCCGCAGCCTTGGGGGAAGCGAGCTTCCCCGGGGAGAGCCACAATCGACAAAAGCTTGCGGGCAGCCGCAAGGACCGACAGTCTGGAGTAAGACATGCCCGATAGCCGTCCGGATACGGAACTCAGCAATCCGCAGAGCGCCAAGGCGCCGCTCGACCCGCATCTGAAGGCGCTGGAAAACGAATCCATCCACATCTTTCGTGAGGTCGCGGCCGAATTCGAGCGTCCCGTGATGCTCTATTCGATCGGCAAGGATTCCTCGGTGCTGCTGCACCTGGCGCGCAAGGCCTTCTATCCCGGCCGCGTGCCCTTCCCGCTCCTGCATGTGAACACCGGCTGGAAGTTCCGCGAGATGATCGCCTTCCGAGACGAGACGGCGAAGAAGTACGATCTCGATCTCATCGAGCACATCAACCCACGCGGCGCGGCCGAAAACATCACGCCCTTCACCCATGGCTCGGCGGCCTTCACCGACATCATGAAGACCGAAAGCCTGCGCCAGGCGCTCGATGCCGGCCAGTTCGACGCCGCTTTCGGCGGCGCCCGGCGCGACGAGGAGGCAAGCCGCGCCAAGGAACGCATCTATTCCTTCCGCACGCCGGATCACCGCTGGGATCCGCGCAACCAGCGGCCGGAGCTCTGGAACATCTATAACGGCATGATCCGCAAGGGCGAGAGCGTGCGCGCCTTCCCGCTGTCGAACTGGACCGAGGTCGATATCTGGCGCTACATCCAGGCCGAGGACATTCCGCTCGTGCCGCTCTACTACGCCCGCAAACGCAAGTTCGTGGAGCGCGACGGCATGATGATCCTGGCCGAGGATCCGCGCCTGGAACTGCTGCCCGGCGAAGTGCGCCAGGAGGGCATGATCCGCTTCCGCACGCTCGGCGACTTCCCGCTGACCGGCGCCATCCGCTCTGAGGCGACCACGCTGGAAGAGGTGATTGCCGAACTCGAAATCGCAACGGTGTCCGAACGCCAGGGCCGCGCCATCGACCGCGACCAGTCCGGCTCCATGGAAAAGAAGAAGCGTGAAGGATATTTCTGAGATGACCGCAGTCCAAACCGCCGTCTCGGCCGCAACCGTCGCCAGCCTGCCCGCCGCCGAGCCGCAGAAGGCTCAACGCGACTCGCGCCCGCTGCGCCTGATTACCTGCGGCAGTGTCGATGACGGCAAGTCGACCCTGATCGGCCGCCTGCTGTGGGACACCAAGGCCGTCAAGGAAGACCAGGCCGCCACGCTGCAGCGCGATTCCACCGGCAAGCAGAACGACCTCGGCCTGCCCGACTTCGCGCTCTTGCTCGACGGCCTGCAGGCCGAACGCGAGCAGGGCATCACCATCGATGTCGCCTATCGCTATTTCTCGACCGACAAGCGCTCCTTCATCGTCGCTGACACGCCCGGTCACGAGCAATATACCCGCAACATGGCGACCGGCGCCTCGACGGCCGATCTCGCCATCCTGCTCGTCGACGCCCGTCTCGGCATCCTCGAACAGACGCGCCGCCATGCGACGATCGCCTCGCTGCTCGGCATCAGGCAGTTCGTGCTTGCCGTCAACAAGATCGACCTGACGGGCTATGACCGCGCCGGCTTCGAGAAGATCAGCCACGAATTCCGCGAATTCGCCCTGTCGCTCGGCGTCAAGCAGATCACCGCCATTCCGATGTCGGCGCTGAAGGGCGAAAATGTCGTCTATTCCGGCCAGGGCGCCATGCCCTGGTACACTGGCCCGACGCTGGTGGAGACGCTGGAGCTTGCCACCGTGCGCTCGTCGCAGACCGTCGGCTTCCGCCTGTCGGTGCAGCGTGTGTCGCGTCCGGGCGAAAGCTTCCGCGGCTATCAGGGCACGGTTGGCGGCGGCTCGGTCAAACCGGGCGACAGCGTCATGATCCTGCCGTCGGGCATGGTCGCCAACGTCTCCAAGATCGTCACCTTCGATCTCGTGCGCAACGCCGCCGTTGCCGGCGACGCGATCACGCTGGTGCTCGACCGCCAGGTCGACGTGGCACGCGGCGACATGATCGTCTCGATCGACGCCCAGCCGCAGGTCGGCCTGGCCTTCGACGCGCAGATCGTCGCGCTGCAGCCCGAAGGCATCGAGCCTGGCAAGCGCTACTGGCTGAAGAGCGGCAGCCGCCGCCAGCGCGTCCAGGTGCAGCCCTTGAGCCAGCTCGAATTGAAGACCGGCACCTGGAACCCCGCCCAGCGGCTCTACATGAACGCCATCGGCAAGGTCCGGCTTGCCTTTGACGAGGCGGCGATCTTCGATCCTTACGAGCAGAACCGCCAGTCCGGCTCCTTCATCCTGATCGATCCGGAGACCAACAACACGGTCGCCGGCGGCATGGTGACCGGCAAACGCACCGAACTCGGCGGCCTGCACAATGGCGAAGCCCGCGTCATCCTCTCGCTGCCGGCCGACTTGGCCGAGCAGATCATGGCCAGCGAACTCTTCGCCAGCCGCAGCCACGAGGCAGAGGTGCGCCGGATGACGGCGGCCGAGGCGGCCGAGCTGTGGTCGAGCGCCGCCAGCGATATCTGATCGGGATCAAGGGGCCGACCAGACCGGCCTCTTATCCAAGCCCGGATCCATCCATTGCGGGGTGGCGGATTCCCGACGCAGACGGCGCCGAGAGCGGGCGGTCCTGTGAACCGTCACTTGACCACCCTGCGGACGGTTTCGCTGAGAAGACCGAAATCAGTTGGCTTTTCCAGGATGACCGCGTCCGCGAGGACCGGATCGGATGCAAGTTCATGGGCAGGACTTGCTGTCGCGAGGAGGAACGGAATATTCAACTGCCGTAGCTTCGCGGCTACCGGGGTCGCTCTTGCCCCGCCGAGATGAACGTCAAGCACGGCGACGTCCGGTCGCTCCTGCTCCAAAAGATCGAGAGCGTGCTCGTTCGATGATACCGGGCCAAGCACCCGCAGCCCGGCAGCGGTCAGTTTGCGTCGGAGTTCATCGGCGATGAAGAACTCGTCCTCGACGACGAGGACCTTGGTCGCGCCTGCCCTCCTGTCGACAATTTCGCTCACATGACCTCACATCGGGATTTTGATTGTCGCAGTAAAACCACTGGGCGGATAGTTGAGTTCCACGCTTCCACCCATATGGGCGGCGAGGCCTTCGATCAGTTCGGTCCCATAGCCCTTGCGTACAAACTCATGAATAGGCGGCCCGGCTTCCTCGCGCCACCGGCATACGAGCAGCGTCCGATCCCGCGGCCCGATTTCCAATTCCCACGTCACCCGTATCTTTCCGCCGGGCACCGAGGCAGCACCATGCTTCAACGCGTTGGTGCCGAGCTCGTGCAGGATCATGCTGACCGGGAGAACCTTTGAACTTCCAAATTCTACGGACGGTCCAGAGCATTCGAGCCGTTCCCAAACCGTCGCACCGACCGCGCCTCGCAGCAATGCTTCGAACTCAGTCAGCCCGCCAATGGCAGCAACTTCCTGAGCTCGAAAGGTGATATCCAGCCTTCCAAGCAGCGCTTCCTTGAAGCTTGCCACAGCCGGATCATCGGTCCTGGTGTTGTTCACGACCGACTGAACGACGGCCGACAGGTTCCTCAGCCGATGCCGCATCTCGGCGACGATGAAGTCCATCTCGGCATCGTGGCGCCGGCGCTCCGTCACGTCGTCGAAGATGACCAGGATGTTGGGACTGTTGTTATCCGGATGAACGAGGCGGCGGGCATCGACAAGGAATGTACGCTGGCCGATTGTCGGGAATTCATGCTTCACTTCGAAGCCAATGACGGCGGCCGCCCGTGGGATGACCGAGGATATGAGCCGCCGAAGTTCCGGAATATCCCACTGCCCGTTGCCAAGCTCGAAGAAGTTCTGGGAGAGGATGTCGTCCCGCGCGACTTCGAAAGCCTTGATGAACGCATTGTTTGCGGTCGTCACACAGAAATTCTGATCCAGCACGACAACGGGTTGGGTCATCGTGTCGACAATGCCCTGGGCCTGAACATGCCCGGTCTTCATCAGGCGATACAAATCTTCCAGCAACATAGGTGCCGGCCCCTCCTTGCAGCACGCTAACGATTCGACACTATGGAAGCCCCACAGCCGGGATCTTCCGGTCAACAGGTAAAGCCCCTGCATCTAAAGTAATCTTTTCTGCATGGCTGGCAATGTCCGACAGGCGGCGGCTCGGTCAAGCCCGGCGACAGCGTCATGATCCGGCGGTCGGGCATGGTCGCCAACGTCTCCAAGATCGTCACCTTCGATCTCGTGCGCAACGCCGCGGTTGCCAGCGACGCGATCACACTGGTGCTCGACAGCCAGGTCGACATGGGCGCGCGGCGACATGATCGTCTCGATCGACGGCTGAAGAGCGGTTCGCACCGCGCGTTCAGCTGCATCCGTTGAGCCAGCTCGAACCGAAGACCGGCACCTGGAACCCCGCCCGGCGGCTCTGCATGAATGCGATCGGCAAGGTGCGCCTTGCCTTCTGCGAGGCGGCGATCTTCGATCCTTACGAGCAGAAAACACGGTCGCCGGCGGCATGGTGACGGGTGCCCTTGGAAGCGATGTGATTGCTCTTCAGGCGGTGGCTCACGAGGATGTGATGAAAAATCCGCGAATATCGGCGGTGGCCAGGGTGTTGTCGTCCAGGGCAGAAAACGAAGGAGTTCTTGCGATGAATATCCATCCCTTGATTACCGCGGCGTTCTTGCTGATTTCCACCTGCGGCGTTGCCCAGGCGGACGACCACCTTTTCCAGGCGGAACAGCATGGATTGAAGTCCGGCAGCACGGCAGCTTCCACGACGCACGCATTTACGACCAACAGAGCCAGTCACAGTGGTACATTGGCGCCCGGCCAGGGAAGTCCGTTCACCGGACACGACACCCAGACGCCGGCCACTGACACGGAGGCCGCCAACGAGCACGCCAACGTGAAGCCCCGCTGAGGAGACAAACGGTCACTCAGCGCGAATTGCGATTGGACTCAGTCCGTTCGGTAGATCGATTTTGAAGGCGCAGCGACTGTCCTGCGCCCTCATTGTGCATGACGGTCCGCTCCCACTCCCACCGAGACCAGGTTTGCCATCGGCTTCGTTTTATGGCAGCTTTCTCCCAGTCGGATTCTGGCCGCGTGCTTGGGAACCAATGACAGGCGAGACTGTTTCAGCTGTGACTTTGGCATGACGCTGACACGCCCTCCTGGCTGGGTAAGCCTCGATTTTGAGGAGACTTGCATCATGAAGTTTTCATCCAGAATTCGTTCAGTCGCGGTTGCGGTTATCGCTGCAGCAGGAATCATCTTTGCCGGCTCCGCGCATGCCGACAGCGGTACGATCAGTTTCTCAGTCTACAAGGCTGCCTTCTTTGTGGGTGGTTCCGGAGGCGAAGGCACACTGACCTTCCATGGTCGCCGCTATCCCATCTCTGTCGGCGGCATCTCGGGCGGCCTCGCCTTCGGGGCTTCTAAGACCAATTTTCATGGTACCGTTCGCCATATCCGCCGCGCTCAAGATGTGACGGGGGTCTACGGTGCGGCGGGTGGCGGCGGCGCGGTCGGCAAAGGGGCCCAGGTGATCGTCATGACCAATGACAAGGGCGCCCAACTCGAACTCTCGGGCAAGCAGGTTGGCCTGCAAGTCAACGCCGATCTCAGCGGTATCGCCATCACGGTAAAGTAAGGGCCACCGCTCCGTTCGTCTTCGCTGGAAGCGGCCTTCCATTGTCGGCCAGGCACAAGACTGCGTCGGCCTGACGCGGCCAGAACAATTCCAGGCAAAGCGAGAAGCGCTTTTGCCGGAAATTGCGTGAATCCATAAGGTTAGAGCGGTTCTGCGCTCCCGTGAAAAGCTGAACCGCTCCAGAGAAGCACCTGCTCCACGGAATCGACGCCCACCGCCCGGGTGGCGCTCAGCGGGGTCTGGAAGTGTTGGCCCTTTTGCGGTGGAACACGCACCATCACCCCGCTATAAAGAACATGCTGCATTAGCCTTCTAGCGGTAACCGATGCCCAATTCTCCCGATTCCTCAGGTGAAAGCGTTAGCAGCACGAGCTCGGGTCGCAATCAGACAGCAGATCCGGCGGCGCAAGCGGCTGCCTCGGATTCACCGGTGAGCACTGAAGTCGACGCTCAGCAACCGCCCCGTGGATCCTTCGGCCAAACCAGACGGGCCGCGAGCAATCTATTCCGTGCGCTGCGTCACGATTTGCAGGCAAGTTCTGCGTTGGCGAAGAGCAGGACGGCCGCTTCGGTTTTGAGGCGGAAGCTGAGGAGGTCGATGGGCCTGGTAGCCGCATCAGCGCCAATCATGTGGATGACCGCTGCTCTAGCCAAAGCCCGGCGCCGAATTCGCAATCGACGTGCCAATCCGGTTGAAAACAGCCATCGCCGGCCGCTTCTGGCGGGCTGGTGGAAATTCGCTATGGGGTCGGCGTTGCTTGTCTGCCTCCTCGTAACCAGTGTGCTGGTGTGGGCACTGAAAGACGTGCCCTGGAGCGAAATCCGGGATGGAACCTTGAAGCCGGTCGTGGTGCTGGAAACCGCCGACGGCGCGCCATTGGTGAGACAGGGGCCTTATCAAGGACCATATGCCCGATACGACCAGTTTCCACCCCGTCTGATCGATGCCGTCCTGTCGATCGAGGACCGCCGGTTCATGGATCATTTCGGCGTCGATCCCAGGGGCATCGGCAGGGCGTTTCTGCGCAACCTGGAGGCTGGCTCGGTGGTGGAGGGTGGCAGCACGATCACCCAGCAACTCATCAAGCTCCAATATCTCGACAGCGATCGAACGATAAAACGAAAGATACAGGAAGTCGTCATCGCATTCTGGCTGGAGTGGAAGCTCGGCAAGCGGGAAATCCTGACGCGCTATCTCAACAGCGTCTATCTTGGCGCCGGCGCCACCGGCATGCCAGCCGCCGCGCGGATCTATTTCAACAAGGATATCGGCGACCTTGACCTGCCGGAGTCGGCGATGCTGGCGGGGTTGCTGCGGGCGCCCAGCCAATGGAACCCGATCGACAATTTCGAAGGCGCCCGGCAGCGCACCATGGTCGTTCTCGACGCGATGACGGCCAATGGCAAGATCACCGCGCAGGAGGCGGCGGAGGCCAAGGGGAGCTTTGCCAGGCTGCACCCAACGACGCCGACGCCGCGCTCGGGAAGCTGGTTTGCCGACTGGATTTCGCCGCAGGCGAGCGAAATCGCCGGCTCCTCGCCAGGGTCGACGACAGTGCGCACCACGCTGGTGCCGCAGTTGCAACAGATCGCCGAAAGGATCGTGAAGAGGTCCTTGGACGGCGAAGGAAAAACCGTGGGAGCATCGCAGGCCGCGTTGGTTGCGATGACGCCGGACGGCGCGGTCGTCGCCATGGTTGGCGGGCGTGACTACAAGGCAAGCCAGTTCAATCGCGCCGTCACTGCGATGCGCCAGCCGGGCTCCACCTTCAAGCTATTCGTCTACTACGCAGCATTGAAGGCTGGGCTCACCTTGTCTGACCAGATTCTGGACGCGCCAATCGAAATCGACGGCTGGTCGCCGGAAAATTCCGGCGGCAATTATAGTGGGTGGGTGACGCTCGCCGAGGCGTTCGCGCGATCGCTCAATGCCGCGTCGGTGGCGCTTGCCCAAGAGGTCGGTCTGGACAATGTGATTGCCGCGGCGCGCGAACTCGGCATTGATGCGCCACTGGCCGACACGCCGTCCTTGGCGCTCGGTACCTCCGAAGTCAATCTGCTCAATCTCACCAGCGCCTATGCGTCCGTCCAACTCGGCAAGGCCCCCGTCAAGCCCTGGGGTATCACCGACTTCCAAGCCGCAGGGCAGCCCAAGGCCTTTCGCGTTGGCGCACAATCCAAGCCGGGCGTCGATCTTTCGCCTTACCAGTCCGATCTCCTCGGACTGCTGCAGTTGGTGGTCGAGCGCGGCACCGGACGTGGAGCAGACCCCGGCACGTTTGCGGCCGGCAAGACCGGCACCAGCCAGAACAATCGTGATGCCTGGTTCGTCGGCTTCACGGACGCCCTCGTCGTCGGCGTCTGGGTTGGCAATGATGATGATGCGCCGATGAAGGGGGTGACGGGCGGCGCCCTGCCGGCCCATATCTGGCGGGACTTCATCCGCGAGGCGACGACCGAACCGAGCCTGAACGGCGTGCGATCGACCGAAGCAGTCGTCGATGGTCAGGGCGCACCGCAGTCTTGTAACATCACGGCCTGCTCGCGCAGCTACCGCTCCTTTCGCCCGTCCGATTGTACCTATCAGCCCTATTCCGGCGGCCGACGGCTCTGCGAAAAGTGATGTGTTTCGGCAGAGATTCAACCGCGGGGACTACCTGCCCAGAGCGTTTTTCAGCGCATCGACGACGACGCGGACGGAGGGAACGTCCTTGATATCAGCATGGACCACCAGCCAGACCTCTCTCGTCAACGGCTGTTCGGTCACGATGCGCTGAAGACCGCTCGACTCCGCGACGGCGAAATCGGGGAGCATGACGACACCTGCACCAAGGCTTGCAGCTGCGGCCTGAAACTCCAGAACGGACGACCTCACAGCGATCGGCCGGCCGGCGGCCAGTTCGAGCAGCCGCAACTGCTGCGGTGAGGCATTCATGGTTTCGTCGTAACCGATGAAAGTCCAGTCCGACGGTGGAACCGTTTCGAGATAGACCTTCGATGCGTAGAGATGGAAGCTCGTCTCGCCGAGCTTGGCGATCGCGTAATCTCCGTCCTCCGGACGGGACATTCGCACGGCGACATCCGCCTCCCGCCGGTTGAGCGAGGCGAGCCGCTTTTCTCCGACGAGCGTGATCTCAACGCCGGGATGGTCTCGCCTGACGGCTGCGATCGGTTTTGCAAGCCGCATGCTTGAGAGCGCTGGAGGTGCGCTGATCCTGACATGGCCGCGCAATTCCGTGGCGCTGCTGCGACCAAGCTGCTCGATGGCCGCTGTCTGGACGGCGACGAGAGCCGCGTGCCTGGCGACCTGCTCTCCGTCCGAAGTCAGGATGATGCGGCGTCCGCGGCGGTCTACGAGTTTGCGTGCGAGACTGGCTTCAAGCGACGAAACGCGCCGACTGATAGTGGCATGTTCGACGCCGAGTTGTCTTGCGGCGCCAAGCAAGGTCCCCGACTGCGCGAGCGCCAGGAAATGCCGAAGGTCATCCCAATCGAGTTTTGTGAAATCTCTCCCAATCATTGTGCAGCAATAGGGAATTTTCACCCATTTCGCCATCGCTTAATTTGTCCGAAATAAGGAGAGCACGAGCGATGACTGACCAGATCATTTGGCTGAACACCCCCGGTGAGATCACCCAGTTCCATGTCGAGCAGCACCAGTTTGACGGTCCCGGCGATGGCGAGATCAGAATCCGTCATGAGGCGATCGGAACAAACTTTCTCGACATTTATCACCGGAAAGGCATCTATCCGCTGCCGTCCTACCCCGCGGTGATCGGCGCCGAAGCGGCTGGAATCGTCGAGACCGTCGGTCCGGGCGTCTCAATGTTCGAGAGAGGTGATCGCGTCGCCTATGCCGGGCCTCCGGTCGGCGCCTATCGTTCCGCGCGCAACATTGCCGCTGAAAGGGCGATCAAGCTGCCGAATACCGTTTCGACAAAAACGGCGGCGAGTTCGCTCCTCAAAGGCATGACCGCCTACATGTTGTTGCAGAAGATCTATCATGTGCGTGCCGGAAACCACGTTCTGATCCATGCGGCCGCGGGCGGGCTCGGCAGCATCCTCGTTCGCTGGGCCAAATCGCTCGAAGCCACCGTGATCGGCACGGTCGGCTCCTCCGAAAAAGCAGCCCTCGCCGTATCCTGTGGGGCCGATCATCTGATCGTCGGACGCGGCGCCGATATCGTCGCTGAAGTGAAGCGGCTGACCAACGGGCTCGGCGTCGACGTCGCCTATGACGGGATCGGCGGCGAGACGCTTCTCAAGAGCATACGTTCCGTCCGCCCATTCGGCATGGCTGTCACCATCGGTCAGGCCGCCGGCGCCATTCCACCGGTGCCTGTCGAGGAACTTCGCCCGGGCAAGGCCCTCTGCCATCCGAGCATCATGGCCTGGTGCGCTGACGTCGGACAGTATCGCGAGGCTGCTCTGGCTGCCATCGGGGCGATGGAAACAGGCATCATTTCGCAGATCGGTGCCGAATACCGTTTGGCCGACGTTGCGACGGCGCACGAAGAGATGGAATCCGGGCGCGCGGCGGGCAGTATCCTGCTGATCCCGTGATTCATTCGGGAAAGAACGCCGGCATGCGCCCGCGATCTATCCGAAAAATGGCATTATCTTATTCATTCCACCCGTCTACAGCGACAAAACATGCTTCGGTAGAGTGCCGCCATCGAGGTGGGCAATCGGCAACGGGGCACGCGCCCCCCCTGCCTCGCAAAGACGCCGGCCTGTCCGGCCGCGTCGAGTGACGGGAAAGGATGAAGACATGTCTACAGACAACAAGCCACTGATCGCAGTCACGGGTGCAACGAGCAAACAGGGACGCAGCGTCGTTGCCACGCTTCTTGAAAGCCGACGTTTCCGTGTCCGTGCGCTCACCCGAAGAAAGGATTCGCCCGAAGCCTTGCGTCTTGAGAAACTCGGCGCTGAAATCGCCGCCGTGCCCCTCGAACTCGGTCTTCAGAAGGAGTTCGTCGCGGCATTCAGGGGCGCGGATGGGGCGTTTCTGATGACGCCGCCGATCGCCCCGCCGGAGACGACCGAAGCTCCCCTCGGCCGGCAACTGGCGGATGCGGCCGTGGAGGCCGGCGTCGGGCACATTGTTTTCAGCACGCTGGAGAATGTCGACAAGATCACCGGTGGAACGAAATATGCGCCGCATTTTACCGACAAGGCGCGCGTTGCAGATTACATACGCGGCCTGCCGATCTCTCATTCCTTCGTCATGCTGGCATTCTTCTACACAAACCTCATCGAGTATTATGCGCCGCGCATGGAAGGCGACACCCTGCTCTTGCCGATTTATCTTCCGGAAGATTTCAGCGCGCCCTTCGTCGATCCGCTGACGGCGACCGGGCCCGTTGTCCTCGAGATCTTCTCGCACCCCGAGCGCTACAACGGCAAAACGCTGCCGATCGTCGGCGATGTCATCTCCCCGCGGGAGATGGTCGAAACCTTCCAGCGCGTCACCGGCCTCAAGGCCGAGTATCGAGATGCTTTCACCAGGGATGGCCTGCTCCGCTATTTTCCGGAACTCGCCGCCAACGAATTTCTCGTTCGAGAGATTCTCGGGATGGTCGAATATGCGGTCGAATATGGCTATTTCGGCAAGGAACACGATCTCGAATGGAGCCGCCGGCTCAATCCCGAGACGCTCAACTGGGAGCAGTTTCTGCGCAAGACGGGATGGCGCGGCGACAAGCGGTCTTTCGGAGGTTGAAGCCTGTTTCGCAAAAGCGGGGCGGCGGTTCCGTGGCAACGGCATGTTTGAAGCAAAGACTTACGGCGGCCGGATTCCCGGCAGCTTGGCAATCTCCGCGGCAAGAAAGTCGACGAGGAGCCGAACGCGGGCAATGGCTGCACGCTCCGGAACAATCAGCAAGCTCACCGGAACCGGCAAAGGCCTGTAGTCTCCAAGCACCACCTCGAGCTGGCCGTCGTCCAGAAGATCTTGAATCAGCCAGAGATGTGTCGGACCGATGCCGCGTCCGGCAGCAAGAGCCTCGCGCGCCGCAAGCCCATGATCGACACGCAACCGACCGCCGACCGGGATGATCAGGCTGGCGCCATCGGGAGAGGAAAGAAGGAGTTGATTGCTGCCTGCCACGTTCGACATCACGATGGTTTCGTAGCGTGACAGATCGGCCGGGCGCTCCGGCCGTCCCCGGGCGGACAAATAGGCCGGAGCGCCGACCAGCAGCCGCTGGCTCTCCCCGACCGCATGGAGTTTCATTGAGCTGTCGGCGAGAGGTCCAAGGCGAAGCGCCACGTCAACGCCTTCACGAACGAGGTCGATGCGCTCGTCCGTCAAGTTGAGGTCGATGCGGATGTCCGGATGCCTGTCCTGGAAATCGAAGATCATTCGCGTGACATGCATCACACCGAGCGCTGCCGTACAGGAAAGCCGAACAGCGCCCGCCGGAGCCTGACGGGCATCTCTGGCTTCCTCGGCAGCCTGTTCGACCAGGCGCAAGATCTGCAGGCAGTTGGTATAATAGCGACTGCCCTCCTCCGTCAGGGTGACGCGACGGGTGGTGCGGCTGAGAAGCGGCACGCCGACAGCCTCCTCGAGTTCATTGAGGTGCCGCGTCACGGTGGATTGGCCGACGCCGAGCTCCCTTGCGACCATTGACAGGTTGCCGCGCTCGGCGACCCGAACAAAGGTGCGCATCCTGTCGAAGGACAATTCCGTCTTATCCATTTTTCAGCACAGTGATCGCCATCCGCTCCATATACGGAATAATCCTTGCTGTGCCCAGGCATCAAGGTCCAACTCCACTTCCATTATGGCGGCACGTGCCAGATTATCGCGTCGAACCGCGCGGCACGATCGAAAAGCCGCAATTGACCCTGTCTTCGTCGGGCGGCTCGTCGTGGATGACGCGCAGCAGCATGTCGGCGACGCGGTTGCCGATGTCGTAGCGCGGGATATGCACCGTCGTCAGCGACGGCTCGATGAAGGGCGAAAATTCCAGATCGTTGAAGCCGCAGATGCCGACATCCTCCGGCACGCGGATGCCGCGCGCCTTGCATTCGATCAGCACGCCGAAGGCCAGTTCGTCGCTCTGGGCAAAGGCGGCATCGACATCGGGCACGCGCTCGAGCAGGCGGGAAAACAGCTCTCTGCCAAGGCCGATGCGGCTCGGCGCATCCCCGCCGATGATGAGATCGTCGTCGAACCGGCCGGCTTCCCGCATCACCGCCTCATAACCCTCGATGCGCCGGCGCGAGCGGACATCGGCGCCGCGGCCGATGAAGGCGATCCGACTATAGCCCCTCGACAGCAGAAAGCGGGTGGGCTCGGCGCCGGCCGCATGGTGATCAAGGCCGACGACCAGCCTTTGCGGCTCCTGGCTGAGATCGGTGATATGGGCGATGGGACAGGCGGCGCTCGCCATCAGCGGCAGAAGATCGCGATAGGATTCGGCGCCGGCGATGATGACGCCGGCCGGCTTCTGCGTCAGGATGGATTTCAGCAGCCCGGCTTCGCCCTCGCCATGGTGCAGCGTGCTGGAATATTGCACGGTGAACTCCGTGCCGCGGAAGCGATCCTCGATACCGATCATCAGGCCGGCGAAACCGTACTGATGCAGGGCGGGCGTGATGACGCCGATGGTGCCGTTGTGGCGGCCGGCCAGCGCCCGGGCGGCAAGATTGGGAATATAGCCCATCTCCTCGACCGTGCGCAGAATCTCCTCGCGCAGATCCTCCGAGACGATTTCCGGATTGCGCAAGGCGCGCGAAATGGTGATCGGGCTGACGCCCACCTTCTTCGCCACATCGCTCAGCTTCACCTGCATCCCGCGCTCGGCTTTCCGTCTCCGCTCAACCGAATTCTTCATCGCCCCTCAGATGCCGCCGACGAGACTCGCCCGCGGCCGATTCCCCGGTCATTACTTCCTGACCAAGAAATAATTTAGAGTCTACTAACTTTTATGTTTACAGCCGGTTCCTGAGATACGATTTCGATGGAAAGCGCGAGATGGCTTGCTTTGCGATGGGCGTTGAAGCGACGCTCGGATCACTGCACCGCCCTGAAATAGCTCATTAATCCTTGCGGCGGAGGCGGCCTTTGCCTGGCCAAATGCCCAGGCGATGCAGGTCAGAAACCCTTGTGATCCGGGCGGGAGCAGCGATTGACGCCAAGCCTTGGCAGCGAAGATTAAACGCATGTAATTTCTTACAAATCGGCAACATAAACATGATCAATATTTAATTTGTAAAGCCATCTGCCGCGCTCATATTTATGCCGAGCGCGAATTCTTCTTCCCCTCCCCGATCGTCGCCTCCCCGGCGATCCGCGCCGGCGAACGGAGGAATTGGCGCGACCTCACCCGACGCCAGGTCCAAGACACGGAACCACGACGCCATCGCAATCCAACGCTCTCGCAAGGGACCCTCCCCATGTCACGCATCCACCGCAAACATTACGCCGCAGCGCTTGTCGGGGCCGCCGTCATCGCCGGCGCCGCCAGCCTCCCCTTCACCCTCAATTCGTCCAACGCCTTTGCCGCGCCTTCCGATACCGGCGGCGTTCTCGCCGCGAGCGGCTCCTTCGCCTCCGTCGTCGACGCCGACAAGCCTGCCGTCGTCACCATCACCACGACGATGAAGACGACGGATGTCAGCGCCGATCAGCAATCGCCGATGGACGAGCAGTTCCGCCAGTTCTTCGAGGATCAGGGCATTCCGCTGCCTCGCCCGGCGCCGCAGCATCGAGGTTCGGAACATGCGATGGCGCTCGGCTCCGGCTTCATCATCAGCGCCGACGGCGTGATCGTCACCAACAACCATGTCATCGACAATGCGCTCGACATCAAGGTGACGCTCGACGACGGCACGGAACTTCCGGCCAAGCTGATCGGCACCGATCCGAAATCCGATGTGGCCGTGTTGAAGGTCGAGGCGGGCAAGCCGCTGCAGACCGTCGCCTGGGGTGATTCCGACAGGCTGAAGCTCGGCGACCAGATCCTGGCGATCGGCAACCCCTTCGGCATCGGCACCACGGTGACGGCGGGCATCGTCTCGGCCCGCGGCCGCGACCTGCATAGCGGGCCCTATGACGATTTCATCCAGATCGATGCGCCGATCAACCACGGCAATTCGGGCGGTCCGCTCGTCGATCGTGAGGGCAAGGTCGTCGGCATCAACACCGCCATCTATTCGCCGAACGGCGGCAGCGTCGGCGTCGGCTTCGCCATTCCCTCGGACGAGGCCAAGGAGATCGTCGCCAAGCTCGAGAAGGACGGTTCGATCAATCACGGCTATCTCGGCGTGCAGATCCAGCCGGTGACGAAAGACGTTGCCGATGCCGTCGGCCTCGACAAGACCGGCGGCGCGCTGGTGGCCGCCGTCTCCGCCGATACGCCGGCCGCCCATGCCGGCCTGAAGCCCGGCGACATCGTCACCTCGGTCGGCGGCGAGACCGTCAAGACGCCGAAGGACCTGTCGCGCCTCGTCGCCGATCTTTCGCCGGGCACGCGGAAATCGCTCGGCGTCTGGCGCGACGGCAAGACCATCGATCTCAACGTCACCGTCGGCGCCAATGCCGACGGCCAGAAGCAGGCCTCAGCGGCAAGCCCGGAAGCGCAGGGCCAGGCCTCCGGCCAGCCGAGCCTCGGCATCGGCCTTGCCGAGCTGACGCCCGATGTGCGCCAGCAGCTCAACCTGCCGCGCTCGGTCAGCGGCGCGCTGGTCGCCAGCGTCAATCCGGACAAATCGGCCGCTGCCGCCGGCATTCAATCGGGCGACGTCATCGTCGCGGTCAACGACCGGCCGGTGCACAATGCCCGCGACGTCAAGGCCGCTATCGCCGAAGCCGGCAAGGCCGGCCGCAAATCCGTGCTGCTGCTCGTCGAACGCGACGGCAGTAAGACCTTCATTGCTGTGCCACTTGCCGCCTGAGGACAGCCGTGGCACAAGGCCTGCAATGACGTCGCGATTTGCGGCTGCCGGCTGCGGCACAGAGCTGCGGCCGCCGGCCCTCGCAGCATTTGGTAAATGGCGGCATTTCCCCTCGAAAAAGCAACAGACCGCCGGTTTTTCGTTCCGAAAAGCGACACGGAACCAAGGTGTTGCGCCATTACCTGACAGGTCCGCCGACGGCCAGTCAACTGCCGCTTTACCAATTAACCCTACTGGCTTACCTTAATATCAGCATCGACTTGAATACATCCCGCCCTGTGACATCGTATTTTCATGATCGCTAATTTGTTCCGGCACGGCGCACCGGAATGGTGACCCGCTTTTCCCGAAAGGGACCGGCTTCATGCATCAAGCAGCGCGCAACATCAAACGGAGGGGTATGCCATGAATAACATCTTGGAATTTCGTGCCAGATGCCCGGACGACAAAAGCCTGGCCGACTGTCGGGAGGCGCTTGAACCGCAGGTGATGAAGATTGTCGCCGAGGCTGTCGGCAGGGGCTATCGGCCGGCCGAAGCGGCCATGGTGGTCGCCGATATCGCCGACGACTATATCCTGATGCTATCGCGCGAGCTGCGGCATTGACGGCTCGGCGTGCGCGGACAGATCCGCACGCCGACACGCCGGGAACAAGGGAATCAGTGGACCGCGCAGCGCCTGCCGGGGTAGCAGGGGTACAGGAGACGAGACCAGCCGCGCGGCCCGGCGATCCAAACGCCGGATAGTTGCCGGAAGTTCCGGCTCCGGCGCTATCGCCATTTCGGCTGGGGCGGCGGCGCATTGGCCCGGATCTCATGCAGCGGCGCGTGAGACCCGAGCAGCTTTTTCAGCTTCTTCTCCTCCGCCGGGCCAATCCCAAACTTGCGGCAATGCTCGGCAACGTCATGCTCCCGGGGCCCGGGAACGCGAACTTGGCGGTTGCTCATGCTCTTCATGTCCGTTTCCTCCTTGAAGAGGATAACAAACAAAAGGCATTTTGGTTCGTTAGCAAAGTCTAATTTTAGCAAGGGGAGAAATACGGCACTATATCAGCCGAGCTGACGCCGTTTTGCTGCGTTTGACTTGCCGGCATTCGCCGTCAGTCGCCAGGCGCCAACAGCGCAAAGTTGGCGCCCGCTCAACTGATCTTCAGCCAATGCCTGAGTGCCGCCACCGCGCCATCGCTGGCATAGGCGATGACCCCGCCCGTCGTCAGCCCGGCGAAGGCGATCAGCCCTGAGATGCCATAGCCGATCGATTTCATCCGTTTCCACTCGTCGAGCGCCGGGCCGACCATCTCCTGGTTCTTCTCGACGGTTTCCTTGAGCGCCCTGATCTCGGCGCGGATCTGCGCGTTGGCTCCGCCTGTCATCGCCACCCTGGTATCGAGATGGGCGATCTGCCTTGCCTGTTCGTCGAGCCGCTTGTGGATCACGGCGCGGCCCTCATGGGCATTGGCCTTTTCGTCGCTCATCTCCTGGCGGAGCAGCGCGACGTTTTCCTCGATGCCGGTCAGCCTGCCCTCGACGCGCCCCAGAGCGCGCAGGATATCGTCATTGGATGTCATGGCGAGGCCACCTCAGAAATTGAATTTCAGCTTTTCGGACTGTGCAATGCCGCTCGAAATCCGGTCGATCATGATCGGCTGCGGGTGGATGAAGGATATCGGCGAAAGCTCCCCGACAGACGGCGCCGGACGCACCACCGACCCTACAGGCATGACCACCGCGCTCACGCCTTGATAGGTGATGACGTTGCCGGCGATGCTGGCGACGACCTGCGTGCTCAGGCGAGCCAGGCCGTCCGGACCGGAATAGATGTGCATCGTCTGCTCGGGCCTGAAGATGCTCGCATCCGCGACGACGATCTGGTTATAGGTGGTAACGCCGTCAGTTCCGGCCTGGGTGGTCAATGTCGTGCTCGCAAGCTCGAGCATGCCGGGCCAGACACCGCCTCTGGAGGGGGAGACCCAGGCTGCGTAGGTATCGATTGCCGCGTCGCAGCAAGCCGATGTCTGCGCAAGGATATCATCGCGAAGCCGCCATTTGCCCGAAGCGTCCGTTCCGTCCGACGGCCAGCTGTTGTTGGTTCCATAGACCTGATACTCGGCCCTGAGACCGAGATCGTTGCAGGTGATGGTCCCGGTCGCCGGCGAGGTGCCGCCGGCGAAATTGTAGGTGAAGGTGTTGGCGTCGAGGACCGATATCACATAGCTGCCATTATAGGCCGTGGGCGTCGCGCCCGAAATACTGACGGTCTGGCCTGTCGCAAGTCCGTTGAGGCCGCTTGCGACGGTCGCCGTGGCAACCGTGCCGACCGAGGTCAGCGTGACGGTGCGTGTGATCGTCGTCCGCCCGAGCGGCGGGAAGGCGACGATTCTGACGCCGGCATATTCGCCGCGCAGGCGGGTGACCAGCGAGCGGTAGTTGGTCGTGAAGAACTGCGTATAGGTCGAGGCCGTGTCGTTCTGCCCCATCTGGTTTGCTATGACCGTGAACGGCCATTTATTGCCGTTGAAGGCGATGATTTCGCGAATGATGTCTCGGCGCCTGGTGGCGATCGAGGAGCCGCTGCCGGTATATTCGCGGACGGAGCCGGCGCCCGGCATGCCGATCAGGCAATGGGGAATGCGGCCCGGGCCGCCGTCCCTGTCGAGCCACCGGCGCAACCAGCCGAGATTGCCGCGCGCATCGGCTGCGGACGAATATTCCTGGCGCGCCTCGCCGATGCTGTCGACGAAAGCCAGCGCGACGGGCCTACCATCCCAATCGCCCTTGGCGACCATGAAATCGGCTCCCCAATATTGCGGCTGCGCTTGGGTGCCGTAGCCGGTATCGAGCGCGGCGGTGCTGTCGGCGAGCGGGCTGTCCTTGAAGGCAAGAAGGGTGGCGAGATCGCCGGCGCCCCAGACGCGTTCGCCGCGATGCTTCTGGATGCGATAGACCGGCCAGATCTTCTCGCCGACGGCGGTGTGATAAAACAGCCAGATTTCGATTTCGCTTTCCGGCGCGACGTCGGGAATGGTGAGCTCGTCCGTCCAGGCGCCGTTCGTCTGGTCGGCAACGGTCACCGTGTTCGCCCCGGCAAAGGTGCACGGGTAGAAGATGCCGGCGACGCGGACGAACATGGCGTCGGCGACCACGGAATTGCCCGGCGTGCCGATCGTGCCGGTGACGACGGTTTCCTGCGGCGAATTTCCGCCTTCCGTCGAGGCGAAGCCGGAGAGATGAAAGCGGAAGGTCCGCGTCTTATATTGCGGCGTGTTGACGACGATCTTGGTGCAGACATAGTTCGTGCCGGAGGCGGCGGTGACGATCGCGCCCGACGGCATGCGGTTGCGGGTGGCGAAGAACATGTAGCGGTCGGGGTCTCCGGCGCTCCCGCCCGCGCCGTTCAGCATCGGATTGGCAAGGGCGAGCGAAATGGCATTCATCATCGGCGTGTTCCGTATCGGCTGGTGAGGTCATCATAGAATTTGACGCTGCGCTCCTGGCGGGCGTTCGCGCGGTCGAGCGCCTGGCGCTCGCGGGCGAGGATCGCAATCAGCGGCTCGCCTTCACGCACGGGCGCATGCGCTTCCTGCTTTCTGAGATCGTCTGGCAGCGGCGGCAGCACGATGCCGGCCGCGGCCTGCCCGCTCGCGACCGCCGCCTTGTTCAGGCGCTCAGTGGCGGAGCAGCCAGTCACGATCAGCAGCAGTGACAGCGCAAGCACGGTTCTTTTGCGAAAGCTGACGTTCATAGGATTGGATCTCGGTTTCGAGTGTGTCACTGGCGGCCTGCTCGGCGGCCTCCGCGGCCATAAGGCGCTTGCGGTGCTCTTCGCTGGCGAGCGACGCGGCGTTGCGCTGGCGTTCCATCTCGGCCGCCCGTGCATCTGCCGCGGTCTTTTCGGACATGAGGACGTAACCGGCGCGCGCCTGGCGCGCCGCAGAGGGGTAGCCGATCGAGACCGCATAGAGGTGATAGATGGCAAGGCCGGCGGCGATGCCGGCGCCCATCTTCAGCGCGTCGAGAAGGCCGAACATCAGATGCCCTCCAGGCAGAAGGCGCGCTCCTTCTGCCGGCGGCGCGTCAGGCCGGGAAAGGTGATACCGGCGGCGCGGTTCCATTTGAGGAGCGCCTCGCAGCCCTCGGCCGGCCTGCCCTGGTTGATGAGCTTGACTGCGCTCGAGCCGCAGGCCGCCCTGATGCCGACATTGTAGGCGAACGAGGTCAGCGCCACGAAGCGGGCATCCGGAAGCGGGACGGTGACGCACTGCTCTATGCCATTGGCGTACCGCTGCAGCTCGAGCGAAAGCAGCGCCCTGCACTCTCCCACCGTCTTATGGTCGCCCGGCTTCACGCCATTGGTGCTGCCGTAGCAGATCGTCCACGGCTGGCCCTGGGTGGCAGGGTCCGGATAGGCATGCTGCCGGAGCCCTTCGAAGCTTCCGACCAAAGCAACGGCCATCGCGGCCGCGGCGCTACCTTTCTGCAGGCGGTTTGCCATTCAGTTCTCCTGAAATTTTCTGCTGGAAGACGATGCGGGCGACGATCGCCGCCGCGGTGAAAAGACCCGACGTGGCCGATATGGCGAGCTCGATGTGGAGGTTGCGCAACACCCAGGTTGCGGCGACGAGGTGTAGTGTGGCCTGAAGACGATGCAGAGCGGCAGCGAAAGGGCCATCAGCCGCACCAACCAGGCGTGTTTCAGCACCTCGCGCCACCGATGTTCATGAAATCGCCTCGTTAAGGTGGATAAGTTTTGTGGAAGGTTGCAAATCGCCGCAGCCGGAGTCATTCATGCCGCGCCGATCGAGCGATAAGCCTTGCTCAAGCATTTGCGAATATTCTGCCTGGAACCAGAGCTTGCCGAAGGAGGAAAGCGAATGCGAATCTTGGTTTTGACTTTTGTTCGTCTCGGACCTGCTTTGGTCTATGCCATCGGTGCGGTATTTGCCGCCAGCATGCTACTGCTGGCCATGTATCCATCACGCCCGTTTGCTTGGGAGCTTTACCTGACGCTGCTGCCGGTGCTGCGCCTGCCTCTCATGTTACTCAGCGCGGCAGGGATGGGACCGTGGGAACTTCTCGCTGCGTTTGCATCGATGACGATTTTCGGCATCTATCTTGCTTTTCATCCGAAACGGTTTCTTAGGGCGCGCTTCGTTCATGCGCATGTTGCGCTGCTCGGGCTGGTGCTTGCCAATGCCGCCGCAAGCACAGCCGAAGCAGGTCGCAGTGGGGCGTCACTCCCCGATGGCTATATCGACTGGTCACTGCCGTTGCCGACAGCGCTGATCGGAACCGCGTTGATCGTCGTGGCCGCGCTCGCCTGCGTTTTCACGCACGTCGAGATCATCCGCCGCATTCGCATCCGGGCCGGCATCGACCGGCTGCTGGCGCATCGCGTGTCATTGCATTGACGGACACCGCCGGCGGCGCGTCCGTGTAAGTCATATCCCCAATAGTTGGTATTCACCAATTTAAACGGTTGCGATTGCCATTTTCCGCAACCGTGCGAAGATGCGTCCAAACAACGCGGGGGCACCAATGAACAATCGACACTTGATTATTGCAGATGTCATCGGCAGGATTGGCATCTGCTCCTATTCAATACTTGTTGTGTGGACCAAGATCGCTCGGACGATGACGACCGGCGACTATCCGTCCCAAGGCGTCGTATTCCTGATAGCTGAGATCGCTGCGATCTTATTTATCGGCATGATGTGTGTCGTGACCCTGACGAGAATGCCCCAGGTGCGGTCTGCGCGCGGCGTTGAACCATACCTGACGGCGATGGGAGGCACCTTCCTCTTCCTGCTGATCGCCTTCCTGCCTCCGCCAATGGCGTTGCCAGATGCTGTGCGCCTTGCCGCAATGGTTCTGATGATCGTCGGCTTCCTTTCATCGGCATATATGCTTGCGATCCTCGGCCGCAGTTTCAGCATAGCACCTGGCGCAAGAGCTCTGGTCACAACGGGGCCATATTCCATCGTCCGGCACCCGCTCTATCTGACCGAGGAGATATTCATTATCGGAATGATCCTGTTCAGCTTTTCTCCGTGGACGGTATTTCTCGGAATCGTGCATTGGTGTCTGCAACTTCGCCGAATGAGTAACGAAGAGACGGTGCTCCGGGCGGCATTCCCAGACTACCGGTCGTATGCCTCGCGCGTCCCCAGGGTGATTCCGTTTTTGCCCATGCGCGGCAAACGCGCCACGACCATTGGATAAGGGGAACCGCGCCGCCGCGTCGGACCCTCAGTCCTCGGTGACGGTCGACGCGGTCGCGGCGTTACCTTTCCGTAGACTGTTTGTCATTCAGTTCTCCGGAGATTTTCTGCTGGACGAAAACGCGGGCGACGATCGCCGCCGCAGCGAAGAGCCCCGATGCCGTGGAAAGGGCGATCTGGATGTAGAGGTTGCGCGACACCCAGGTTGCGGCGACGAAATTGATGACGGGCTCGAGGACGATGAAGAGCAGCGCCAGCGCCATCAGACGGACGGACCAGGCGTGCTTGATCACCGCCCGCCAGTCGGCGAGAGCATGGGAGGCTCCAGATTTTGAATACGGCAAAGCACCCGTCTCGAAAGGAGACGGGCGACCTGTTTTTCGCCATTCAGTAAGGTCGACACGTTCAATGAACGCTATCAAGTAGTCGGATAGATCCGATCACGAACCCTGAATATCGGCTGCTCGATGTATTTGTAGGACAAGGCCGCCAACAGCAGCGTGATCGACGTGAAAGCCCAAAACTCAGTGAAACCATGCAACTGACGTTGGATGCCAAAATTTGGCTCCAGCCAAAGCGGTGTAATGACGAAAAAGAACGTGTAGTTCACGACCTGATGATAGACATAGGCACCGTAGCTACGCTTGCCTATGAACACTAGGACGGGATTTTCCATCACCGTCGCTGCGGTTTTCGCGCCGCCAACAGCGAAGAAAAATATAAGCGATGAGGCGATCATATAAACCGGCACATCGGCAAGCGCTTTTCCAACAAGGCTACTCCGAAACGCGAATATTCCTTGGCTCATCTCTGTATATGACAGCAGGCAGAGTGCCGCGATGCCAACCACCATCATCGCCGAGAAGCTGCGCGACACCGCTGGGGTAATCCGAACTGTCGAGGTGATGATGGCGACCGCTGCGCCGGCAGCAAGTGAATCCAGATTTCCGAGCGTGACCAGAACGTTCGCCTGGCCAAGATCGGCGTACCAGGCGAAAGTACGCCAGCCGATCGCGACCGCAAATGCCCCGAATAGCGAAAGCTTCCAAGCATTCGGCCGGAAGAAGATAACGATCGGGGCCCAGAAAACGTAAAACTGCTCTTCAACTGCAAGCGACCACCACGGAGCGGCTGGTCCGTAAGTTCCGATATCATTCCGGAGCACCACATTTGAAAGATTTTGCACGAAGAAGACGTGATAAATCGCATCCTCCCGCACAGCACCATTCAATCCCATGCAAATGACAAATGCGAGCGCCAGATAATAGATAGGCTGGATTCGGAAGAATCGCCGACCATAGAAGCCTTTGAGAAGCTGTACCCCCTCAATCCGAGGTCTTCGGCGAGCCAGGCCTATGAGTATTCTCGTGATCAAAAACCCGCTGATCACGAAGAATATTAATAGGCCGCCCCGCCCCCATTCGGCGACTTTGTTGAGATAAGGGATTGGTGACCAATGAGCCATCAGCACCAAAAGCAATGATATTGCTCTAAGCCCATCCAATCCACGTATGCGACCGCGCGCTTGTATCTCCGACTCCCGATGTGCAAGAGCATCCAACGTCCAATCCCTCCGTCTCTCGGCGGGAATAGCGCAATCATGCCGGGATTGGAAGCGCCCCCAAAGGTTACTCGCGTCAGAGTTTATTGTTTGCGGGGTGTCACGATGGCCCAGTTGGCGCGCTTGCTCGCCCGGCTTCACACCGTTGGTGCTGCCGTAGCAGATCGTCCACGGCTGGCCTTGAGTGGCCGGGTCCGGATAGGCGTGCTGCCGGAGCCCTTCGAAGCTTCCGACCAATGCAACTGCCATCGCGGCTGCGGCGCTACCTTTCTGCAGGCGGTTTGCCATTCAGTTCTCCTGAGATTTTCTGCTGGACGAAGACGCGGGCGACGATCGCCGCCGCAGCGAAGAGCCCCGATGCCGTAGACATGCCAATCTGGATGTAGAGGTTGCGCGACACCCAAGTTGCGGCGACGAAATTGATCACGGGCTCAAGGACTATGAAGAGCAGCGCCAGCGCCATCAGACGGACGGACCAGGCGTGCCTGACCACGGCGCGCCAGTTGTGGACGAGCATCGGGAACTCCGGAGGGCTGTGGATAAACCCGCCTCCCGAACGGAGACGAGTGTTGAACTGTGGCTCCGCGGCGACCCAATAAAGGTACCGCTCAGTACAATAATCGTTGTCTATTGCTAAAGTTTTCTCTTAAGGGTAGTCGAGGGCCGGAATACGGCTAAAGCGGTGCCGCTCTGTATGTCGTGTTCCCAGATTTGCCGGGGCCAGTGGCAGGAGTCACGGCCTGTCTAGCCTTCAAGACTCTCAGGTTTCGAAGATCGAATTAGATGGCCGCACAAGCTCGTTCAAAAATAAGTGCTCGCACTTTTTTCGCTTATCTTGTGAGCCTCGCACTGCTTGCGTTCCTGGTTAGCTCGATCAGCTGGCAAGATACTATTCGTATACTTAAGGAAGGCGTTCACCCAGCATCTCTGTGGCCATTTTCGATTACGGCTCTTTTGATTGCCGTGATATACGGTTGCCGTTGGCAGCTGCTGATAGGTGGAAAACTTAACAAGAGCACCTCTCTTATAGCCTCCATTCTCTGCCTCGGCGGCAATATGTTTCTCCCTGCAAGAGGTGGAGATCTGTTGCGAGTCCACTACAGCCATGTCGTAGGCCGAATAGCTCAAGCCGAGGTATTTGGCAGTCTAATGGTTGAAAAGGTAATCGATCTGATTACGATCGCTGCCGTCGGCGTATTAGCTGCTGTAATCCTAACACTATCGATGGATTCCGCCCACACTGACATACTATTTGTTTCAATATCTTCGGCTCTCGGACTTGCATTCGGTGCAATTGTGCTAGTGAAATACTTTAACGCGCTTCTCCTGAGATGGGCCCGCGCGGTATTCACTTATTTCGGGCATGAATCCTTCTTTAATAGACATGTCGCAGTGCTAATACGCAGCGTGGGTGAGCAAATGACGCTCAACAACCTGTTCTCTCCCAGCATTCTTACATTGTTAATGTGGTTGTCAGCGTACGCTCTCTCGTATGTGTTTGCCGCACAATTTGTGGGAGTGGCACTCAGCTACGAAGAGGCGCTCGTCGTGTTGTTCGCAGGGGCTCTAGGCCTGATGCTTCCTGCTGCACCCTCTGGTATCGGAACTTTTCATGCTTCAGTAGTTTCTGCATTCATTCTCCTGGGGCGCTCATCCGCTGAAGGCTTTCTTGTAGCGACAGCTATCCATCTCCTATTTTTCACAGCTTATGTCCTGCCGGCAGCGATCCTTTACGGCCGGTGGCGCTTGGCGCGCGTCTTGCAAAGTTAGAACTAATGAGAGAATATTTCTATTCCCTTCTCCGGAAGTACCTGGAGCTTTTTATACTTCCTCAAAATTCCGTCGTAGAAATCGATCCTGCTTCGTCACTTCTAATAGGTGCGATGCCCCAAGGTCGAGTCGCGTTCCGTCCAGAGTCTAGCGAAAGCCCCTCCGCTGAGAGCTTTCGAGAAAATGCAGTGCTTCCTTATCAACAGCTTAAGCAAACCTGCGCCGAATACTTAGTGATCGGTGGACTTATCCACTATGAACGCGACATTCAAAAGCTATTCGCCGATCTGCATAAGGCGTGCCATCCGGAAACCCGCCTCGTTCTTACCTATTATAGCGCCCTATGGCGACCTTTGGTTAATCTCGCGTCGGCCCTGGGCTGGCGAGGCAACTTACCTGAGGCAAACTGGTTAGCGCATGAGGACGTTCGTAACCTGCTGGAACTCGAAAATTTCGAGTTGATCAGCTTAGATCAAAAAGTCCTAGTCCCGCTGTATATTCCGCTCGTCAGCAACTTTATCAACCGTTACATCGCCCCTCTGCCAGTATTCAGAAATCTTTGTCTTTTGAACATCGCCGTCGCAAGACCTATAGCGATGAAAGAAGTCGACGCGCCATCCGTCTCAATCATCGTGCCCGCTCGAAATGAGGCCGGCAATATCGACGCAATTGTCAGGCGCATTCCACCCATGGGGCCCAAAGACGAAATTATCTTCGTCGAGGGCAATTCAACGGATGAGACCTGGAGTGCGATCCAGGCCGCACAAGCCCGCTATGGATCAGAGCGTAGAATTCTAATTGACCAGCAAGAAGGAAAGGGAAAAGGGGACGCTGTTCGAAAGGGATTCCGCCTTGCTTCGAATGAAATCCTTATGATTCTTGATGCAGATATGACCGTTCCACCCGAGGATCTTCCAAAATTCTACGCTGCGATTAAGGACAACAAGGGCGAATTCATCAACGGAACCCGGCTTGTGTATCCAATGGAGAAGAAAGCGATGCGCTTCTTCAACCTACTAGGGAACAAGTTTTTTGCTATGGCCTTCTCGTTTGTTCTCGGCCAACGGTTCAAAGACACCCTCTGCGGAACAAAGGTTATCAGTAGGTCCAATTATCTGAAGCTCGCCAGAAATCGTTCCTACTTCGGCGATTTCGATCCATTTGGAGATTTCGATCTAATTTTCGGCGCGGCAAGAATGGGCCTCAAGATAGTTGAGGTTCCAATCTGCTATCGCCAAAGGCTTTATGGAGAAACAAATATTTCTCGTTGGCGCCACGGCGTTGTCCTATTGGCGATGCTCGCCTTTTCTGCTCGGCGAATAAAGTTCATCTGAGATGAAGATCGAGAATACAGAACTTTACGATCATGACCTAGCAACGACTTTGGAGAATCGTAACCGACTTCAAAGCAATCGCAATCTAATGCTTTGGTATCGCGAACTGTACTCACAGTTGTTCGACGATATCCCAAACTTTTCTCAGAAAAAGGTACTAGAGATAGGTAGCGGCACATCACCACTGAAAATATTCCAGCCGCATGTAACAACTACAGACGTCCTCAATCTCGAATATTTAGACATCGTTTTTGATTGTCATAACATCGCAGACTTACAGGATATCCCGGACCGCAGTATTGATGTGATCACCATGACAAATGTACTACATCACCTGCGTGATCCTATTTTCTTTCTAAGCGGCGCAAGCCGAAAGCTTAAGAAAGGGGGGCAGCTGGTACTCGTTGAACCTTTTTTCTCTGCCGTTTCCTTTCCCTTGCTTAAGTTCTTCCATCATGAACCGGTTAATTTCCAAATTTCGCAACCCGTTCTAGACACGATTGAAGGTCCCCTATCGTCTTCAAACCAGGCAATGCCCTATATGATGTTCTTTTCGCGTCACGATTGGCTAGCACCATTGTCAAATCAATACGATTTAAAGGCGACCAAACTAGGTTATTTTACGAGTATCGCCTACATGGCGACTGGAGGCATATCCAGAGTATTTCCGGTACCACACTGGCTTTATCGGCTCTATCTCCCGCTTGATAGGCGGCTTGCCCGTACGTTTCCCAGACTGTTCGCGTCGTTCTTTAGCGCGCACTTGATCGCAAAGTAACAACGATGAACACAACGATCATCTCCATCGCCAATCTGCTGTATAGGTATTGTTTTCCGCTCTACCACCCAATCTATCGCGTATGGAAGAGCTATTCAGATCGGACTGAGCGAGCGCTACTACGAGAGCTTGTTGGGCCTGACATGACGATTGTGGATGTGGGTGCAAATATCGGGGTTTACACTCGCTTTCTGTCAGGCCTTGTCGGCAGCCGTGGGATTGTGCATGCCTTTGAGCCCGCCCCCGCGAACTATCATAGACTAAGAGAAAATTTGCGGAACCTGGGCAATGTTCGATTTAATCATGCTGCGGTTGGGGAGCGAAGCGGAGCTATCAAACTCTTCATATCTGACGAGTTAAATGTCGATCATCGTACCTTTGACAGCGGTGACGGTCGACAGGCAATCAGTGTCCCAGTCATGAGCCTCGATCAGTATTTCCCAAGCGGAACGCGCGTAGATCTGATTAAAATCGATGTCCAAGGCTACGAACTCAGCGTGTTGCGGGGCGCTGAGCGCGTGCTGCAGGAAAACGTGAATATCAAGATTTTGATGGAGTATTGGCCTTACGGCCTCTCAAAGGCCGGCGTGGATGCGGCAGCTCTCCTCACCTTTATCGATCGACTTGATCTGGAAATACAAATGATCCGCGGTGCTGCTTTGCATAATTTTGACGGCGCTCAGTTTGACCCGCAGGACGCCAGCCAATACTGCAATCTGATCCTCAGCAAACGCTCGCGTCCGTGAGGCCACCAACAACTTAGGACGAAAACACATGCTATCGACCAGCAACAAAATCAGGATTGCGCGCTCTATTTCGACGGCAATTCTTTGGGGGCGCGGTCTTTTTCACCTTCCGTCAGAGCTTATCGCCGTGCGGAGGGGAGTGACTTGGTCTATCGACCTCAAGGAAGGGATAGATCTGGCAATCTACGTCCTGGGTGGTTTTGAGGTGCAAACTCTGAAGCTCTATGCGCGGCTAGTGAACGAAGGCGATGTCGTTCTCGATATCGGCGCAAACATCGGAGCACATACCTTGCCGTTGGCACAACTTGTCGGAGCACGCGGCAAGGTGTTTTCCTTTGAACCGACCGCTTTTGCATTCCGAAAGCAGAAGGCGAATATCGCACTCAATCCAATGTTATCGCCGCGTATCAGCGCCCATCAGATGATGCTCATGGCAACAACTGACACTAAATTGCCTGACGCGGTGTATTCGAGTTGGCCGCTAGAAACTACAGGCGATCTGCATGTTGAACATCACGGCCGCCTGATGGGTACAGTTGGCGCGGCTATGAGTACACTTGATGAATTTGTTGCAGCAAACGGGATCGATCGCATTGATTTCGTTAAGTTGGACGTTGACGGAAACGAAAGCGATGTGTTGCTTGGCTCCAAGGCAACAATAGAAAAGTACCAGCCTAAAATTCTATTGGAGCTTGCGCCGTACGTATACAAATCGCAGCCAGAAAAATTTGACGCGATTCTGAATTCACTCTGGAGCATGGGATATGAGATATCCGATGTTGCCAGAAATCGAAAACTACCGCGAAACCCGGACTTTGTTAGATCGGTCATCCCCACAGGCGGAGGATTGAACGTGCTCGCCACTAGAGATTGATACCGCGTAAAGCATTTCCGCAGCCACTTTTTGGGGAATTTGGAATCTCAGGAGACATCATGAGCGACTACATTCAACGCGTGCCCAGGATCAGCAGCTTGGTTCTGCTGACTATTTCAGTTTTGTGCACGCACTGGATGGCCTTCTTGAATGAAGGGATATTTGCGGAAGACGCCGGCCTGTTCTCGTCACTATTTTTTAGAGACTGGAACGCAATCATGAACATGTATTCGTCCGCAGCTGTACCAATGTTCACATATTACGTTTGGCCTCTATCTTATATTCCAAATGTTTTTCTTCTTAAATCTGTAGTAATTTTCGGCGTATACGTCGCTGTTATTTTTTCTTACCTTATCGCCTTAAGAAGCGGGTTTCTCAATGAACGAGAATCTTTTTATATTGCGCTTTTTTCGAACCTGCTACCAATAACTACCGTTACAGTAATAATCACATACTCAACTTACTTCAACGCCTATGCGTTATTCTTGGTGGCGACGTACCTATTTATCTCAGTTGAACGGATTCGTGGAGGCCTTCACTACCTCTCCAGAGGGGCATCCCTCCTTATTTACTTTGCGTCATTTACACTTAATTCTTTGCTTGTACTTTACGCCGCTGCTTTCCTCCTTGCATACCTCGTCCACAGTAACGACGCGGCCCGGCGGGTTGGCTTACGAGGGTTCATATCCACATTTTTTTCATTCTGCAGATCAAAACTAGATTTTGCAGCTCTTCCTATCGCATATTGGGCGTATAAGGGATTTTATTATGAGAAAACTGGTCTTTACAAGAATTATAACAGCTTTGATATAAATCTCCCGAGCATCGCATATAATGCTTACCGATTCGTGGTTAACGGAATTGTAAAGCCTGTTGCGTTTAGACCTATTGCAATTTGGTTTGAGTTTAATTTTTATGTATTTTTTGCTGTTTTCATATATTCGATGTTCTTTGTCACTTTATTTTTCCTCCTGAGAACGCCACCCGCCGGGAATCCGGATATCGACAATCGGAGACCAGACGGCGGCCTTAAGATAGTAAGCTTTGGGCTCTTCTCACTTCTTTGCGGAACTCTTCCCTATATCCTTGTCGGAAAGAGTCCGGAGCTTGGGGTGTTGATGAGAAATGGGATTCTGATGCCCCTTCCCCTGGCCGTGATCGCGGTCGGTGTTTTGCGATTTCTGGAGCGAAAAACGCCTAGCTTGCAGGGCAAGAGAGCTTCGTTCGTGTTACTTCTGGTCGTTCTTACATTATTTACAAATCGGTGGTGGGGAAGTTACGCAGCTTGGCAGGCACGAGCGGCAAAAGACTTGGCGGTCTCGCAATATCTTATTGATAATCCACAATGGTCGACTTTTTCGAACTATTGGATCACCGACAAGTTTCCGATGCCGGGCGAGGCCTCGGAATATGGGTTTGCTGATTATACCTCGAAATTTCACATCATTTGGGGCGGACAGACCAGGATGGCATTTACGCCTCATCACATAGAGTTCTTCGGCATCGACTCGGCGCCAGGCGTAAAGCCAGTTCATTCGACGAACCCCGCTCGTATCGCTTTTTTCTGCGACGCCTGGGCCAGCGCAAAAGATATCGATCTGAGTGGACCGCAAGCTGAGCTTGAAATATCATCCAAAAAAATCTCGTGGGATAACGCATCTCTCGCATACGAGTATCTATATTTTCGCTTTATCAAATCTAGCGAGTTGAAAGCCCACTTAAGTGGCTTGGTAAATGTGACGCTGCGAGCACTTTGACAGTATAGCGGTGTGTGAGACGCCGAGACGCCGGCATTTCCTCACTACCGCTCTTTGTTATTGGCCGGACCGATTTAGCTGCGGTATTTAATGACCTTCGCCGGTGAACCAACTGCAATTGCATAGTCCGGGATGTCCGTAGTTACCACGGAATTTGCCCCGATTACCGCTCCAGTCCCTATCGTAACGTTCATCAATATTTTGGCGCCAGCGCCAATCCAAACATCGTTACCAATTTCGACAAAACCGATTTCGGCCTTCTGAAGCCTGATTGGCGTATCGCGCCTCATGCCGTGGCCGTGATCGATGATCTGGACATCAGAGCCGATTAGGACATCATTGCCGATTGATATCCGGTTTTTCGCCGTAATGATGTTGCGCCGGCCGATTACGGTGTTGTTGCCGATAAAGACTTTGGGCTCTGGCATTGTAAGTTGAAAGAACGACTGGTCTTGGATCGTGACGTTATCGCCAACTTTGAAGATGGCATGACCGACTAGGCGAAACTCAGCGCTGGGCTTCACCACGAGATTCTCGCCGGCCGCGGTGAAATAGCGGAAGCGCTTATAAGCAGTAACGAGCCGTTGGATTATGCCGCCTCGATTGCGATACGATGCCTTGTCGACCTGTGCCATTTCTACTCCCGGCGTGATAGCAGCATGTCAAACACAGGCGTGGAGCTTATTCAAGAGCTCCTTCCGCAAGGGAGATGAAAGCCATCGGTCCAGATCCAGATGCTACCGGTTGACCCGCCCAACGTCATACGAATTTGCCGACTCGTATTTGTCCATATCTCCTGCGATCCCACTGCAAAACCGCTCGCTACCTGGATAGAGCCGACGTTGGCGCCGTCACTGCCAGCGCCGGCTACAAGGGCACCTTGTGCAGGGTCTGATAGCAGAGCCGCGTTGGTCGTTGCCGACGATGTGAACTCGAAGCGCAGCTTCGCCTTGACCTTAACCCCATTTGGCACTGTCAGCGCCAGGAGTGCCGAAGTCGTAGAGATAGCAGCACCGATCGCATCCTTGACCGGCATCACGAACGTATATTCGTCACGTGGATACAGGACAAACGGCCGAATGTTCGAACTTCCATCGGTCAGCACGACGCCGATGCATTTGACGATGGTACAGCCGGTGAGCAGTGTCGTGGTGATGCCGCCGATCGTCGCTGAGGTCGAGAAAACCACGTCGAAAGACAGGTCGGCGTCCTTGCGCAAGGCATAGGCGAAGTATGTCGCATTTGCTGCGACGGCGCCGGCATCGAGGCCGCCCGCGCCCGTTCCTGCCGCAAATGTTCCCGTCACCCTTTTGGTGAACGACGCCGCGCTGGAAACGAAACTCGACCCCGACCTGGCCGAGCCGGGGGTGAAGTCGATATGGGTGTTCGGGCTGCTACCGTTGTTGGAAGGGATGAGGCCGACGACGAAATCCCCTACAGCCGAACTATCGGCTTTACTCCCGATCCTGGTGGAAAGCTTATCGGTGAAAAAGGCGGCACCCGAACTTGTGATGTTGACGCTATAGCCGTTCTTGAGAACAAGCGTTGCCGCACCATCGATCGTCTCCGAGCCGGAGGGATCAATCGTCACGTCGCCGCCATCGGCAATGACGCAATAGCGCCAGTTTGCGCCGAGCGTTGCCGCTGCGTTGAGGGTGAGCGTCACGGCTTGGGTAAAGCGATGGACCGCATTGTCGTCGGAGGCCACCGCCGTGTAATCGCCCGACTTCGCCGCATAGACCAACGCCTTGTCGAAGCCGACGTCGACGCCGTTCTGCGTGAACCCTAAGAGCCCGCCACCCTTCAGATAAAGGCCGGTTTGCGGGTTGGTGGCGAAGCCGATGCCGGGCGCCGAAACCGTGCCGCTTGCCGCCTTGAGTGGCGCTGTCATCGGCGCCGAGCCGTCGCGCGGCAGCGAGTTGGTAACTTCGTTGCCAAGGTCGACGGTCAACGCGTTCCATGGCGCGGGATCGATGACCTGGCCGACGGAGGGTGTCGTGCCGGCGGGTTTCGAATAGACGCCGGTTGATGGGTTTCTGGGCATTTTACCTTACTCCGAAAGGAAGAGGCCCCGAGATTACGAGGCCCAAAGTTGTGCAGTAGTCAAATTGCCGGCGGCGCCATGGTGGCTGCTCCCGGCGCCGAGCGAGCTTTCACGAGTTGCTGCCCTTGAAAGCCTGAATCGCGCCTGTCACCGGCCATTTTACAGCCGCGCCAGGAGCGCATTCACGAGCGCGGCCCCTGCCCCTTCGCGGCCTCTGTTCATCGTCTCCCGCGGATTGCCGGAAGCCGGCCGGGGCGTCGGAATGGGCGGGGTGTCGGGCAGAGCGAAGGGATCGGCCGCGCCTTGCGTCTGAAACTGTGGCATGAAGCTCCGGGCTCTGGTGAGCCGGTGGGCGACCTCCTCGTTCCCCGGCTCATCGTAGCCTTTAAAAGCCCAGGCTCTGTTCATCAGGCGTTGCCCTTCCTCGAGCGATTTGGCGGCGTTCAGTCTGGCGATCAGACGAGGATCCTCCTGCAGGAAGAATTCGGCCTGCGTCTGCGGGCTGATCTCACCTGGCTTTTCGCCTTTCTGGGCGGCAAAGTCATAGAGCGCTTGCAGGCGGGTGTTTCGCCACGACATGATGCCGCCTGATGTGCCCTGTTTTCCGCTCTGGCTCGGGTCGGACCAGGAGCCGTTGGCTCTCTCGGTCGAGAAGCTGCTTTCGGACTGGCCGGTCGAGGCAACCGCCGCCAGACCATAAGGGTTGGTCACCTTGATGATCGATCCATCCCGCTGCTTATAACCGTTCTTCACAGTGTCCATGAAGCCGTTGAAGACATCGGCGTCGGCGGCTTGCTGGCGATGATTGCCCATTGCAGCGCGCCGGTCGCGGTGGCCGGGTCTTGACGTGGGAACGGGCACCTTGCCGGGCGGAGCGAAGGGATCGCCGACAGCTTGGGTCGGCGCCGCTGCCGGCTGCTGGCGGCGCTCGTCCGTCGTCAGCTGCGAATCGAGATAATCCGGCCTCGGCGTGGGAACAGGCCCGTTGGCCGGTACGGTAGCGAAGGCGGCGGCCTCCTTGGGCTGTGCCGCGATTGCCGCTTCAATCATGCTGTCGGGATAAAGATCGCCCGATGGTCCCTGCTCCTGATTGATCAGGGCACGCATAAACTTCTTTGCCATTACCGGGTCGGTCAGGCGCAAATCGTCGTCAGGGCCGATTCCCATCGATCGCGCGATGTTGGCCGCCGCCGTAAAGGAGTTAGGCGTCCAACCGGCATTTCCAGCGATGATCTGATTTGGCGTCAGCATGCCTTTTCGATACTTCCTCATGACCTGCCAGAAATTGTGCTCCATGCCTGCTTCCGGCGTGGCATAGACGACCTGCGGATCGCCCTGGTCGGTGTTCTCGGAAGGGCCGATGATACCTGGCCTGTGCTGGCCGACGTATTTGAGATTGGCGGGATTATTGTTGCGCATGCCGGCTGGCAGCTCGGTGCGACGAACGGGATCGGTTAGAATGGTTTGAAGCTCTGCCCGGTCATTTGCGGATCCGGCACCGCCACCGCCAGCAGACGGCGCCGCGGGCTGTTGGCGGCGCTCGTCGGTTGTCATCTCTGGGTCGCGATAGCCGGGTTTCGGCGAAGGAATGGGTTCACGCGGCAGAGCGATGGCATCGTCGCCGGGCTGATCGGCCGCCATCTGCGGCGCCGGGCGATAGTCGGTCGTGACCATTGGGTCGCGATAGGGTCTCGGCGTCGGAATGGGTCCGTTGTCGGGCAGCGGCGCGAAGAGACCGGCATCGGGCCGAGCAGGCGCCGCCGCGGGCTGCTGACGGCCATTGCTCGCCGCCGGAAGCGGGGCATAGAGGGGTCTATCACCGGGAACAGGCGGGTTGCCGGGCAGCGGTGCGAAATTGTCGTTGCCGGGTTCATCAGCCCCCATCTCCTGCTCTTGCCGGCGCATCGCCAGCCCTCCCATCAGGGCCTGGACAAGGCGCGCCGCGCCCTGCCACGGAGATTGCACCGGGCTCGCATCCATGCCCTGCTGCAGCATGGCATGGGCCAGCCGCTTGCGCTCGTCGCTGATCTCATTTTGCTTCTTGCTGGTATCGCCACCAAAGAGGAAACCCCTCATGCCACTGCCCTTTCGTAGTTGACACGGTCGAAGCCGTCTGCATGTTCGAACACTGCGTCGGGGTGAATCTCGCGCACATCGTCTGACATCAGGCCGATCTGCATCGGACCGCCCTCTTTGTAGCGGAAGGCGTAGACCGGCAGGCCGTTGTCCAGCGTGCCGACGCGGCGGATGTCTTCCTTTAGCCGCCGGTCGGATTTCGCCCAGCCGCCGAGCAGCGAGCCGCCGAGGCCGAAGAGGCCGCCCATGGCGGCGTTCGATTGGGCGAGCTGCTGGTTGTAGAGGCCCATCTTCTGATTGAAGTTTTCGTTGATCAGGCCGGCCTGGTCGACCGTCGGCAGCTGGGTGGCCGGCGTGTTGACGTAGCTCGGCTGGTGCACCTGCGAGCCGGACATCAGCGCCGAGATCTCGTTCAGCGGCTGGTTGCGCTCGGTCAGGATCGAATTCTGCGCATTGGAATACATGTCGCCGAGATATTGGTCGGAGGCGGCCTGCTTGCGGGTGGAGAAATCGCGCATGGCGTTGTCGTAAGCCGCCGAGCCCATCGCGATGCCCTTGTCGGCGAGGCTCTGCTCGAGGCTCGCCTGGTCGCGGTTCCATTGGTTGTCGAAGCCGGAGCGCCAGTGATCGTTGACATATTTGTCGACATTGCCGGCGCTGAGGTCGACATTGGTGCCGAGGATGCCGGAGACCTTGGCGGTCTGGTCGTTGGCGAGCCTGGCAAGGCCGAGCTGCGTCTGCTGAGTCTGGTCGTAGATCGCCTGGTTCTCGGGCGAATAGGTCTGATAGGCGGAATAGGTCGGCAGCCTGTAGGTCTTGCCGTTCTGGTCGGTCATCGTCTGATAGCCGCTGACCCTGTATTCCAGCGAGCCGTCGGGCGTGTACTGGTTGGTGTGGCTGAGGCCCGCATTGGCGATGGCGGTGTCGACGTTGGTGGCCGTCTGCGCCGCGGCGGTCTGGGTCGGATCAGGCGCCTTGGGGGCCTTTGGCGTGGAGACCATGGGGAAAATCCTCCTTCATGATGGCGTAAAGCAGGCCGTCGCAATCGCCGAAATAGCCGCGCTGGCGGCCTTCCGGCTCAGCGCCCACTCTGGCGAGCAGCCTCTGGGCGCTGATGTTGTCGGCGCGGGTGCGGCAGGTGGCGCGGCGGCAGCCGAGCTGATTGAAGACATAGTCGAAGACGGCGCGCATCAGCGTCAGCGACAGCCGGTCGGCGGCGAGCGAGATCTCGATATCGTGCTCGGTCCAGACGTTGAAGACGAAGCCGGCGATGATCCGGCCGCGCTCGACATGGGCAAGCGTGGTGTAGGGCGGGTGGAAGGTGACGCCGATCCTGGCGCCGACCCAGGCGGCGATCTCGGCACTGGGTTCGCAGACGATCAAATCGGCGCGCCCCTCTCGTAAAGCAGCGAGCCGCCGACGACAGCGGCTTCCGAGACCGAGCCTGACGAGCCCGAGATCAGCGCCCGGATGGTGGGCGCAAGCGCCGAACCGGCGCCGCCGGCGGAGGCGAATTTGCGCACCAGCGAAAGGCCAGGGAATTTCGAAATACCCCAGATTGCCGTTCCCCATTTCGCCGCTGCATTGTTCTCGACCGACGACAGAAGCGCTGTCGGCACTTTCGTCTGATAGTCGACCGAGATGCCGCCATACATCAGCGTGGACACGCCGATCTCGGCCGTCACCCCGATCAGCTTCGAAAGCTTGGTCGAGAGCCCGTCGCCGAAGCGGCTCCAGGCGCCGACCATCAGCGCGTCGATCGCCGCGCCATTGTCGTTGGCGCCGACTTCGGCCTCGTAAAGCGTGCCGTCGGCGGCGCCGAAGAACAGCCGGTCCTGCCAGCTCGCCCAGCAGGAAGCGGGCATGCCGACGAAGCGGCACCAGGCACCGGTCTCGGTGTTCATCACATATTGATAGGGGCCGAAGGAAGACGGCAGGTTGACGATCGCCATTTGCCGCGCCGGAAAGCTCGAAAGCTGCCATTCCTGCGAGGTCGTACCGGTCGCCGCGACGGTCGCGCGCCATGTCGGGCCGATCCTGGCGGTAATGGCGCCGAGGCTGGCGGCGCCGCGATCGAGCTGCACCGCCTTGGTGATCGGCACGATGCCATCGGTGGTCATGATCGCGAGATCGGCGCCGACCGACAGCAGGCACCGATCGGTGCCGAGTGGCCGGCCGAGCTTGAAGGTGCCGATCAGGCCCCAATTGGCAGCACTGGAAGGATCGGAGCCCTGGAAGACGATCACCTCGCCTTCCGAGGAGATCAGCACCAGGCATTGCTGCAGGCCCGTCGACACCGGGATCGTCCAGACGTTGATCGCAACAAGCGTGCCGCCATATTTCATGTTGCCGCCGACCGGCAGCGCCGTCGCCGCGCCGCTGACGGCGTCGGTGGCGAGATACCAGACATTGGTCGAGTTCTTTTCGATGAACCACAGGCGCGAGCGATAGGCGGTGACGGCGCAAAGCAGCGAGGCGTCCGATATGCCCGTGATCATCGTCGAGGCGACATAGGCCGTGGCGGCCACGCCCTTTTCCAGCTGAGCATTGGTCACCGTTCCGGTGACGGTGACGGTGAGCGTGCCGGCCGCCGGCGTAAAGGTGAGCGACACCCGGTTGCCGGCGCCGGTTCCGCTCAGCGTGCCGGCGAAAGCGCCGGAGAGGGTCACCGAGCCGGTGCCGAAGAAGCTCAGCGTATAGGCGGTGTTGCGCACGGCGACATTCTGGGTGGCGAGTGCCGCCGTGCCGACCAGGAAATTGTTGGTCCAGGCGGTGCCGTTGAAGATCAGCGGCGTGTCGAGGCCGTTGACGAGACGCAGGAATTCCTGGCCGGCCGGGTTGGTATATTGCTGCACCGACCAATGGGCGCTTGCGAGGCCGGAGACGACAGGCGCGCCGGCCGCACCGCCTGCCGTGACGTCGAAGATCTTGTCGCCGGCGGCGGCAAAGAGCCTGTTGCTCACGCCGGAATAGGGAATGACCGTCTGCACGTCGGCGCCAAGGCCGGTGGCGAAGGCGAGGAAGCCGTAGCGGGCGCGGACGCGGTTGGCCTCGGGAAAGAAATTGTCGAGCTGGAAGGCGGCGTCTTCGGGCATATCGGCCATCTCGACATCGGTTCGCCAGCCGCCGATCGGCGCGATCCAGTCTTTGCCTGGCGAAACGCGGCGGGTGCGGCCGTTCGGAGGGACAGGTCTGCGGGTCATGGCGTCACCGTGATCGTGCCGGGCCAATAATTCTCGAATGCCTGTCCCCTCTCCGGCAGCGAAAGGTCGACAGGGCCTGCGGCACGATCGGCGCCGATGGCGGCTTCCTTGGCTCGTTCGAAAGAGGCAAGCTCCTCGCCGTAATCGAGGCCCTTCGCCCGCTTCCAGCGCCAGATCAGCGAGAGTTCGAGCAGCTCTTCGGGAAAGAGCGCCGTGTCGGTGTCGTTAGCCCAGTTGGCGGCAGTGGCCGCGCCGCCGTTCACCGCCACCCAGAAGCCGGAGACATAGGCATATTCGATCGTCTCACCCGCAACATTCGGGTAGATGTCGAGCCTGCCCGCCGCCATGCGCCAGATCTGCGGCACCGGGTTGGCATTGAGGATGGTCTGGCGCTGCCAGGTCTGCGGCTCCACCGGGCCGTTCAGCGCTGAGAGGCGGGAGACGTTCCAGATCCGCGCATTGGCGGCGAAGCGATCCCAGTCGGAAGGGGGCTCGGCCGGCTCGGGGACGGTACCGGTCGCTTGGAATTGCCGCCGCACCATCAGCGCCGACCAGTCATGGGCCCGCATCAGGTCGCGGCCGGCGCGGGTGGAGAGGATGCGCAGCTGCATGATCTGCGGATCCGCCGACGACATGACGGCCGTCGGCGGATCGAGGTCGATCTCCGCGCAGACGTTCTGAATGATGGTCAGCAGCGACATGCGGGCGATCTCCGGTTGAGGTTTCGAATGCTGGTTCAGGCGGCGCGGCTGCGGCCCTTGCCCTCGCCTTCCCTGTCGAGCGCCTCGAAGCGCAAGGCCATTTCCTTCATCTGCTCCTGCAGCCGGCCGACCTCGCCCTTCAACCTTTCGTTTTCGGCGGCAAAGGCGGAAGCGGCGCTGGAGTTCTCGGCCGTTGCAAGATAGGCGCGAGCAGCCGCGGTCAGCTCGTTGGCGCCCATGCCGACCTTCTGTTTGGCCGTGTCGGAGAGGGCGGCGAGCTGCTCGACGGTGTAGATGTTGATCGCCTCCAGCTCCTTGATCTGGCTCGGCTTCAGATAGGGCCATTGCGCAAGCGGTGTGCCGGTCAGCTGCTCGCGAGCGGCGGCGCCGTCCTTGAAGCGCTTATAGGCGTCGGCAAAACGCTGTTTGTCATTGTCGGTGACCTCGCGATAGACCTCGGTGTGCTTGTCGCCTGCGATGAAGATGCGGACGAATTCCTTGTCGGCAAAGATCGGCCGGCCCTCCTTCTCGGTCAGAAAGGTCTGCTCGACCGGCTCGAGGCTGAAGGAGGCATAAATTCCGGTATGGCTGTCGGGCATGGTGCTTGCTCGCTGTTGATGGCGGGGAGATTTGGATGGACGGTGGGAGCGCCCCTCCTCGTCATCCTCGGCCTTGTGCCGAGGATCTGCTGCAGATGCTCGGGACAAGCCCGAGCATGACGAAAGAGAGGTCGGAGCAGCAGTCTCAACAGGCGCCGAAGCGCCCATTGACTGACGTGGTTTAGTTCACCTTCGACAGGAACGGCCGCATCAGCGTCGCCTCCAGCACGCCGGTCGCCGTGATGGTGATGCCGGTGCCGTTGGCGGTGGCGTTGGCCGAGAGCGTGATGCTCTGGACGACGCCGTTCGGGCCGTAGGTGATGCCCGCAATCGTCGTGCCGCCCGGAATTCCGGTGCCGGCAACGGCCGCGCCGATGAACGGACCGGACCCGGCATTGAGGCCGGAGAGATTCGTCAGCACGGGAGAACCGTTGACCGTCGTTGCCGCAAACGTCTGGTTGGCGGCAGCAAAGTTGACGTTGGCAATCGCCTTGGTGCCGACGGTCGCCGAGGCAGGCGCGCTTGCCTGGCCCGCCGTGGTGGTCGTTTCGGCAACGACGAGGGCCGCCGTTGCACTCGCCACCTGGGCCGGCGCCTGGCCGTTGCGCTGCAGCCAGACATAATAGGTGCCGGGCTGAAGCGTCACGGCGCCAACCGGCCCGCCCGTCAGCGTCGGCGGCTGGGCCGCACCGGAGAAAACGCCGCAGCGCTGGCCGACGACGGCGGCGGCCGTGGTCAGCAGCGCGGCGACATAGTCCCGGCTCCACTGAAACCATTGGCCGGGCTGCAGGGTCGTCTGAGAGGCCAGCACCAGCTGGCAATAGACCCATTCGGATTCACGGTCGCCGCCGGCGATCGCGCCGAGGGCGAAGTTCGGTCCCGGAATGCCGGAGCCGGCGACGATCGGGCCTTCGACGACGAACGGGTTCGCGCCAAGACGATCGGTCTGAGAAGTTGCGATGGTCATGGATGTTGATCCTTTCGTTCGATCAGGCGAACAGCACGCCCTGCAGGAAGGCGTTGTTCATGGTGAGGTTGCCGGCAAAGCCCATCAGCTGCACGAAGGCATCCTGGTTGGTGTTCATGCGTTCGTCACCGATCGGCGCCATGTCGCGGTCGCGGTGCGGCCGGTAGAACAGGTATTTGGTGTTGAGGAAGAACATCTGGTTGAGAGGCGCACCGCCGCCGAAGCCGCCGTCGAAGATCACGTCGGCGCCCATATATTGCAGCGACTGGAAGCCGGCCATGCCCTTGTCGGCCGAGGTGATGCGCTGGATCGCCTGCAGCGATTCCCAGTAGAGGCGGAAGAAGTTGTTGTCGGCAACGACGAGATCGGGCGCGTCGGAGCCGCGCACGCAGGACATGTAGAGCCGGTTCATGTAGCTCTGGATGTTGGCATTGGTGGCGGCCGCACCACCATCGGCGGAGGCGGAGAATTTCTGGTTGCGCCAGAAACCCCAGGTGGCGCGCGAGATGCCGCCGACCGTGCCGGAGGTCGGCGAGGTCGAGATCAGGAGCTGCAGGCCGCCGATCTGCCGACCGCCATCGGCCGTGCCGTCGGAATAGCAGTCGAGCGCGATATTGTTCTTCAGCGTCGTCTCGGCATTCTCGATGCGCTGCTCGAGCAGATCGAGGATCGCATCCTCGCCGGAGTTCTGCAGCTGTTCGAGGCCGGACATGGAGACGGCAACCGCGGCCTGCTTCAGGTCGTATTCGGCGGCGGTGATGACGTCGGAGGGCTGGACGTTGAGGATGTCGTAGCCGGAATAGCGCTTGAAGGTGCTGTTTTCCTGATACTGCAGCTCCTGGACGATGGTGCGACCGCCGGAGACGGGCTTCTTGCGGCCGCGGCTGTTGAGACGGGTGAGAAGACCGTTGTTCTTGGTCACGTCGTCGGCGACCGTGCCGCTGCGGTTGCGCAGCGTCGTGGTGACGATTTCAGAGAGGTTGGGCGAAATGGGCATTGATCATTCCTTTGATCAGACTTGACCGCGCGCGGAACGCATGGCGTCGCGAAGCGAGTCTCGGATTGACGTGGGCTGGCCTCTTGCCGCATCGCGGGTCGGGCCCGGAGCGGAATATCCAGAGATGGATCGTGAGGCCCGGCGGGCTTGATCTGCCGCTGCGGCCCTCTGGGCTTGCTGCTGGTGGACGAAAGCCGGCGCAGTCTGGCTGATCAACTGCTGGCGGATGTCCGGACGTATCCAGCATGCGGCGTCGTAGGCGTCCTGAAGTGTCGATGCTCGCCCCGAATTGATGAGGGCGACCATGTCGTCGAGAACGTCTTCGGCATGGGCATTTGCCGGATCGGAAAGAAAGGCATCGACCTGAGTTTCGGTGTCCCTCTTCCTCAAAACATGTTCGACCGTGGCCTCGACATTGATCGGCCCGGTCTGGCCCTGCTCATGGCGTTGCATCGCCTCCCCTGCCCGGCCGTTGACCAGGGCGTGAAGATTGACGCCGGCCACCTTGGCAACGTGAAGCACGGTGTTGACGGGATCGCGGATCAGCGCGTTTTCCCACTCGATCGCCCGGCGCATAACATCGGCATGGGTCATGCCGGCCTGGCGCACGATCGGGGTGAACTCCTCGAGCCCCTTGTAATCCTGGAGGACGCGGAAGCCGCGATCGACCTCCTGCTCGCGTTTGGCGATCGCCGCCTGCACTTCGCCGGGCAGGCTTGAAAACTGCGCTTTGGCCTCCGCCGACCAGCCGGGCGGCACCCGGTTACCGGGGACGGCGGACTGCTGGCGACTGTCAATCTCGCCTGTCTGCTGTGGGCCATGAGCCCCCGGGGCCGCCTGCCCTGTCCGGGCAGCAGCGGCCTGCTCCTGCCCCTTGGGCAGGAAGCGGCCATTTTCGCCGTCGCGCGGCTGGCCCGGCAGATCGCCCGGCCCGCCTTCGACAGTGTCGATCGCCGCCTTCAGGCTGTCGCGGACGCTGACCGGCTTTTCCGAGCCAAAATCTTCGCTGCCGTTGCCGGCCTCGTTCAGGTCTTCCATATCCATCTTGGGATTTCCTATTTCGGGGATTGATGCCCGTTCAGGTTCAGGCGTTGTATTCGGCGTAGACCCGCCGCAATTCGTTGCGGATTGCCTTTCGGTCCGTCTTCGGCTTTTCGATCGGCTGCGGCTTCTCATTGCCGATCTCGACGACGTCGGCCGCCTGATAGGCGGAACGCAGCTTGGCTTTCGAAGTGTAATGCCGGCCGTCATGCATCGACTGGATCTCGATGTTGTCGCTGACGAAATGCGGCGCGGGCAGGTCAGACTGCGCGAGGTTTTTCACCGGCATGCAATTGTGCGGCCAGGCGTCGAGCACGTGCCAGCGGCCGCAGACGCGGCAATAACGTTCTCTCATGCTGTTGCTCCCGGGCTTATTGATAGCTCGCGCGCATCTGGTCGATCGCCTGCGCCGCCGCCTCGCCGCGCGCCTGTTCCAGCATGGCGCGATGCTCGATCTCGGCTTGCGCCACGCCAAGCTCGGCTTTCCGCTGTTCGGCACCGGCCTTCACCTCGGCCGTCTTCAGCTTGAGCATCTCGGCGGGCGAAGGCTGCGGCTGCGGTTCCGGTTTCGGCGCGGTCGCAGCCTGGGAAAGCTGGGCGCCCACCTGCTCCAGCGTGCTTTCCAGCTGACGGCCGGCCCGGAAGCCGCGGGCGGCAAAGAGCAGCGTCTCGACCATGACCGGCACCAGCATCGGGTTCTGCTGCGCCATCGCGCCCGCCTGCTGGATGAAGCCGCCGACCATCTGGACGAATTCCATGCGCCGCTGCTTTTCGGCGTCCTCGTCGGGCTCGATCGTCGAATCCGTCTCGATGTCGATCTGGAAGCCGCGAATGCTGTCGTTGCGCAAGAGCTGCACCACTTCGTCGATCGTCGGCTGGCCCATCATCCGTTGCAGCTGCGGCGGCAGTTCCGGCGGCGCCATTGCGGGGGGCGCCTGCGCCGGCTGGCCCATCTGCTGCGCCCGCATGGCCGCCTGCCCGGCCGCCATCTGCATCTGCTGCAGCTGCATCTGCACCTGCTGTTTCTCCGCCATGCTCGGCAGCTTGATGCCGCTGACCAGCATCAGCGTTTCCGGCTGGAACTGGTCGCAGATGATTTCGCCGGCAAGGCGGATAATGTCGCGGGCAAAGCGGGCGAGCTCGGCCTGGCGGTCGCGAATGCGGATCGAGCCCCACTGGCTCTTGATGCGCTGCGCCGTCGCAGTCTCCGAGGCTTGGGTGTCGCCGCGCACGATGTCCGATATGCCGGTGATCTGGTAGACGTCCTCGATCAGCTGCTTGCGCGCCGCCATGCAGGCGACGATCACCTTCTGCACCTCGTCGATCGGCAGCGTCACGACAGCTTTCGAGCCGCCCTTGTCGGTGAAGGCAGCCCATTCCGGGATCGGCACCATCACCATGTCGTTGTCGGGCCGCATCGCCTTCTCGATCGCCGGCGAGATGGCGCCGTCGCCGGAGGGATAGAAGACTTTCAGCCGCAGCTGATCGGTCAGCTTGTTGATGCGCCGGGTCAGAAGATCGATTTCATCGCATTGCTGCTGATAATAAACATAGTCGGGAACCGGGATCAGCGAGCTCGTCGACATCGTGCCATAGGCCGGGCGCGGGCAAGGCCAGAAATGCGTCAGCTCCAGCGGCGGCTCGGAAACTTCGAGCGCGACGGGCGAACCGTCAGCGATCCAGATGGTATAGTTCTCGCTCTTGCACCAGATCTCCCAGACATGGGTCCTGCCTTCGTTTTCGGCGCGCTCGGCCTGGCTTTCGCCCTTGCGGGCACCGGCAGCCTGGGCCGCGCCCGACGCCATCGCCTCACGGCCGAAGCGCTTTTCCATCTCCTCGCCGCTCATCGGCACGCGCCGCGCCACCCAGGTGACATCCTTCCAGCGGCGGGCCGGCGAATGCAGGAAATCCGACCAGTGGACATAGTCGATGCAGACGCGCTCGTCGGCAATCGTTTCGAGGGCTGCGCCCAATCCGCCGGGCAAGCCGTTTTCCGCCGCCGGGTCCGAGGGCGCCACACCCATGTCCAGCGGCTCGAAATCGGCCTCATAGCGCAGCCACACCGTGCCGCGGGCGCAGAGCAGGAAATCGTCGCGCACCGCCCGCATGATCGAATCGAGATCGGCCTCGTCGCCTGTATAGGCGAGATTGCGTTCGACGATTTCCGAAGCGATGCGGGCGACGGGTTCGGCATCCTTGAAGCGGCGCTCGACGACCGGCTGCGGCACGCGGGCATAGACGGCCGGCTGCAGCACCGCGGTATTGGCCCAGAGCATCGGGAAGCGGCGCTTGGCGGCGCTCGTCTGGTCCGCCTGCTGGTCGAGATAGATCTTCTCGATCTTGACGCAGCGGTCGTGCCAGGACTTGAAATAGCGCTGGGCGCGTTCGAGCTCCTGCTGCCAATGGGCGCCGACCTTTGCCGGATCCCAGTGCCCGCCTTCCAAAACCGTCGTCTCGTCTTCCATCAAACACGCTCGCTCTGTCTCGGAGTGGAATCGGCAAATTCGTTGAATGTCATGGTCTGGAATGTCGGCAGCGGCTTACGCTCGGGCTTCAGGGGTTCGGGCGCCAGGCCAGTGAAGATGATGGCGAGACCGCCGAAAGCGTCGGCGCCGTGCGAAGCCCAGTTGTGCAGTGGCACGTCGCGGAAGACGCCGAGATCTTCGTCCCAGTCCTTGCGGTAGTTGCGCAGGCATTTGATGCCTTGGGCGCAGCCGGCCTGGTCGAATTCGACTTTTGCCAGGATGCGCCGGGTGCCGTTGATGCGGTCGTGGACATAGGCGCGCTCGACCTTGCGCACCGTGCCGAGGCCGCGCGCCCTGACCTCTTTCAGCATGATCTCGATGCGGGTCATGCCGCCGCGCGTCCATTCCCTGACCTTGATGTCGTGCGGCATGTTGTGGACGCCGTAGACATAGTCCTGTTCGGCGGCGCGCCGCTCCAGCTCGTCGAGCATGCCGTCCATGCCGGTGCCGGTATGCTCGAAATAGCCGATCATCCTGACGCGGCCGGGCAGCACCTGGAACAGCCAGACGCTGTTGGCATCGTCCATGCCGATATCGGAGATGGTGTGGACCGGATAACCTTCGACATGCGGGAAGACGCCGATGCGCTCCTCGGCGTCGGCAAGCGCCATCTGGTCGGCATAATAGGCGCCTTCGACACTTGCCTCGAACGCCTCGGCGGGCGTCGAGGGATATTCGCGCTTCATGTCGCCGAGCTGGATCTCGGCCTTCTTGACGTACCAGGCCTTCTGTCCCTCCGTCAGTTCGATGCCCTGTTCGGCAAGCTGGCGGAAGTATTTGACGGAAACGTCGCTGATGACGACACCCTCGGGGGCGATCGAATACTGCGGCTCCTTCCACCAGGGGAAGAAGTGGAACTTGAAGTCGAGCTCGCTCAGGACAAGTGCCTGGCGCTGCTTGACCTGGGCATCCTCGCAGAGTGAATAGAAATGCCCCTCCTGACCTTCCGCCGTGCTTTCGACGAAGACCATCTGGCCGGCCTGCACCGTGTTCAGGGCGCCGGTCCTGACTTCCCGCGCCTTGTCGGGATATTTGGCGCAGAGCTTTCCATATTCGGAAATATGCAGATATTGCAGCGTGCCCGAGCGCAGCGACGTGCCGACGCGGATGCTCGAATTGTTGGCGAGCAGCAATTCGCTCTGGTTGGTCCTGATAACAGGCACGGCGTTGCGGATGCCTTCGGGCAGATTGTCATAGGGATATTTGATCTTGTCCCGGAAGATCGTCTGCACGTCGCCGAGCGTATGGGCGATGGTGCCGGCTCTTATATCCCGGTTGAAGACGCAGGCATCGAGCATGAAGATCTGGATGAAGGTGGTCAGCCCCAGCTGGCGGGCCTTCAGGAGCACGTTGAGATAATGCATCTCCTCGAAAAGGCTCGTCTGCATCATGTTCATTTCGAACCTGACGCGGCGGCCCGCCTTGTCGGTGATCCAGTAGAGATTGTTCAGCCGCCAGCGCCAGTCGGAAAACTGGTCAACCGCCGCCTGGAAGTCCGCGCGTCCTGCCATTGACCGCCTCCAGCAATTGCGAGACCTCGCTCGTTGCGCCCTGTTCAGGCTCCATCTTGGCGCCGTATTTCTTCGGTCTGAGCTTCTCGGCGACCCATTGACGGGTGGCGATGCGCAGCTGCGAGCGCCTTATCGCCTCGCCGTTCTCCTGCCAGCCGGTGATCTCGCCGGCCGCATTCTTCTTTTCGATCCAGTCGTCGCTGCTATTGTCGGCGATCTCGACCATCTCGTCGACGAAGCTGTCGGCCATGATCTCGCGCGCCAGCGCATATCGCGCCCGGAACGCCGCCTTGTCCTCATCCGCCAGCCAGGAGAGCACCGTCGATTTCGCCGGCATGTCCTCATCCCGGCAGATCGAGCGCAGGCTCTCCCGGTCGGCGATGCGCGCACAGATTTTTTCCGCCAGCGCCTGGCTGAACTTGCTCGGTCTGCCCATCGATCCGTGTCTGACGCTCAGAACAAGGCGATAATGTTGGAGGCCGTGGTCCCGGTCAGCGCCACGATCGCCGCATGAACCGGCAGGATCGTCCCGGCCGGCACGCTCTTGAAGACGACCGGATCCACATCCCGCCGCGGCGCAATCGCCACATCACCGGCCGTGCCGATATAAAGCGCCCGGGCGCCGACAATCGCGGTATCGTTCGGCGTCACCACGGCGGCCCGCGAGGCCGGAGCAATCGAGGGGTCCATTGTAAGTCTCCTTATGAGAGGTGGATGTCCTGCCATCACGGCCGCGTCGGGCGCTGCTACGCTCGATATGGCCAAGCGCGCTCCCCCACCCTCCGTCTCCCAGGACTTGACCTGAGATCCATGCCCGCCGCTGGTGGAGCCCAGCCGTGGATACCAGGGTCAAGCCCGATCCTCGGGTAAAGCCCGATCCTCGGGTCAAGCCCGAGGAGGACGGAGCAAGGAGTGAGCGCTGTGCCAAGCCGCGTGGTCGATGACGCCGGCCGGAAAGCCCTGCCGAATGACGCAAGCCATCGAGGCGTCGCCGGCCTTCACCGTCGACATCACCCGTGGACTCAAATTTCGCAGCTTGGATTTACGGTAGGATTAAATGATCCGCTGGGGGGTGATCAAGGACTTTGTAGCGCAGAAATTGCCTTCGACGCCGGCTCGGAATTGGCGGAGAAAAATTGGTCAAACGTTGGGCCGAACGTCCCTCCACCCTCCGTCATCCCAGGGCTTGACCAGGCTTGACCCCTGGGATCCATGGCCGCGACTGGTGGAGACCAGCGTGGATCCTCGGGTCAAGCCCGAGGAGGACGGAGCAAGAGGTGAGCGCTGTGCAAAACCCACGGTGATATTCGATGCCGCTGGCCGGAAAGCCCTGGCGAATGACACATGCAATCGAAGCGTCGCCGGCCTTCACCGTCGGATCACCTTTGCATTCAAATCTCGCAGCTTGGATTTACGGTAGGACTAAACGATCCGCCGGGGGGTGATCAAGGACTTTCAAGCGTAGAAATTCACTTCGACGCCGGTTCCGAATTCGTCAAGCGTTTGGCGAAAACGTCCCTCCACCCTCCGTAGGTGGTGCAGGCCACTTTTGAAAATCACGCCTCCCCGACCAATTGATAGCAGCAGACCGCCCCCGCTTTGCCAAGCGTCAGCTTCGGCGTACAAATAGCAGCCTGTCGATCACCCGATGGAGGCGTCGGTGAAAACTGCAGGACTTCTTCTTTGCCTCGTCACTTTTCTCGGCGTTCCCTTCTGTGCGGCCCCGGCCGATGCCGAGGAAGTGGTGCGGTTCGAAAGCGCGCCGGTGAAGCTCAGCCCGTTTCGCATCCGCAAGGCCCTCGAACAGGGAGAAATTCTCTCCCAATCGCCGGGCACGCCGCTGCTCGGCTATTTGTCCCGCCCTCCCGGCGACGGCCCCTTCCCGGCGGTGGTCCTTCTGCATGGTTGCGATCACCTGCGTTTGAGCGTCAAGGAGCTTTGGCCGAAACGGCTGGTCAAATGGGGCTATGTCGTGCTTGTCGTCGACAGCTTCACCACCCGCAAGCTCGACGATGACTGTCGAATCGCTCTTCCCGAGCGGGTCTTCGATGCCTATGGCGCTCTGGATTTCTTGTCGAAATCGAGCTCCGTCGATATCAGCCGCGTCGCCTTGATGGGCTTTTCGACGGGCGCCACCGCGACGCTCGACGCAACAAAAACCGAGGGAAACGAGCAGCTTATGGAGCACAAGTTCAAGACGGCAGTCGCCTATTATCCCGCCTGCGACGCAAATCGGGGCGCTCCGTCAGCACCGACCTTGATCCTGATTGGCGAACGGGACAATTGGAGCCGGGCCGACCGATGCCAGAAGAGCCTTGCCCGCCTTGGCGACGATGGCCCATCCGTTGAGCTCAACGTCTACAAAGGCGCTTATCACGATTTCGACGCCCCGGAGTTCACAATGGGCAAGAGGGTGCTGGGTCATATCGAAAAATACGACCCCGACGCCGCGGCGAAGTCCATGCGCAGCGTCTACGCCTTTCTTCGCAAGTACCTCTCCGAGTAGAGGTTGACTGGCGATCTGCCTCTGCTCATCCGCTAGCCCGAGTTTGGCGCCAACGCACACCCCCAATCTCTGTCATTCCAGGCCTTGAGCCTGGAATCCACGGCCGCCGCCGGTCGATGTCCGCGTGGTGGATTCTCGGGTCAAGCCCGAGGAGGACGGAGCGTGGGTTGAGTTCCATGGGAAATCCGGCGACGTCTCCGGAATGAGGACAGGGCGCCTCCCGATCGTTCCAGCAAACATGCGCCAGCTGTCTGCCGGCCGGGCGCCCCTCCACATCGCTGCCTAAATGTCGCTCGGCCGCCCTGACGTCGCCTGGCTCGCAGAGGACATGAACGCCTCCTCGGCGCTCGGCACTTTCCCCTCCGGCGTCAGATCGTCGACGGCCTTGGGAAGATCGCGGCTCAGCCGGCCGAGGATCTCCTGATGCGAGAGGCCGGTATTCCTGGCGATCTCGTCCAGGACATCCGGGCCGAGGGCTGTGGCAAGTTCGCCGTCATTGATGTCGGCATTCTGCCCGCGGCGCACCCAGGATTCCATCTTGTCGCCCTGGCCGTTCTGCTGAAAGGTTTTCAGGAGGTCGCCGAGGCCGCCGCTGACGATGCTGCCGGAGGTCAAGCCGCCGAGAAGACCACCGAGACCCCCGGAGCCGGCCAGTCCGCCGAGGATGCCGCCGAGGCCGCCTGATGGCTGGCCTCCGGCGCCGGCCTGCTGCGGGTTCTGGAAGCCCCGCAGGAGCTCCCGGATCTTGTCCCTGTTCTGGTAACCGGCAACGGCAAGAACGGCGAGAAGCGCCTTCATTTGACCGCTCATCATGATGAAATCCTCCTGTGGTGCTCCGTGGGTTCACGCCAGCCGGAGCGCTGAATGGGCGCAATGTTCACTATCGTGGAAAGCTCCCGCCGGCGGGCGCAAGGCTCCGTGCCGGCGGCATTCACGACTGTCTCAAGGCCGGCTCAGAGTTCCGGGCAGCCGCGCTGGTTGGCGAAGATCATCCGGTCCGGCCCGCGGCGCGTCATCCCCTCGACGACGATGCTGCGAGACGAGATGCGGACGATGTGGGCCCGGCGCAGGCCTTCGCTGCGGGCGATGTCAAGCGCATCGTCGGGATCGCAGCGGCGCGGGCCCCGACGGTCGTAACGGTCGTAGCGGTCGTAATCGCGATTCCGGTCATAGACGCCGACGCCGCCGGGACCGATGCGCAGTTCCATATCCTGGGCGGCGGCAATCGTCGGTGCGATCGTCAGGCCGGTCATCGAGGCCAGGCCAATCAACACGAACTGAAGAGACTTATGCATGGATTCCTCCCATGGCCTTTATTGCTTATCGCCATACCAACATCGCCGTCGGGATTTTGTTCCGTAAGGTTGGAGGAGCGGGCCCAGGGGAGTAGCAAGAGCCTGCACGGCAGCGCGGAGCCGCTCATCGTGATCAGGCTTGATGCTCCAGCCAGGCGACAGCGAAGCTGCAGATTGAAGCCGCATCGACCAGCACCGATGGCGCGTCTCCAACCAGGCCCTGCGCGCCCTGCCCGCCGGCAAGAAAGGCACTGACGATCCCGGCGAAGTAATCGCTTTCGAAGCCGGCCACGACGGGATCGCCGGTGTCGAATTCCTCGAGCATGCGCCACACCACGCCGGCCGGCGTGGCAAAGGGCACCTCATAGCGGCGCAGGCGCTTGTTCGGGATCTCAGCCAGGTGCTCGGCATGGTGGAGAAGTGTCATCGTGTCGAGCGGGGCTCCGGCCATGAGGACCTTGCCGCCGGCCGCCACGAGTTTGGCGAGCGGCGAGCCCTCGCCATAGCCGTAATCTAGCGGGTGGTCGGCGGTGAGCCAGTCGGCCCTGGCGCCGATCGCCGCGACCGAGGCGCCGGGATTGCCGCTGCGCCGCGCCCCTGGCGTCGTTCGAAGGAATTCCGGGAATATGCCGTTATCGCGGATCGCCCGGGAGGTCGTGGGGTCGAAAGGCGCGATATGGTCGCGCCATTCGAAAGGAACGCGGCCGTTCTCGTCGAGCAGTTCGTCATAGGCGCCGTTCCAGTCCGTATAGGCGGCGATGGTGCCCGACGGGCCGACGACATCGCGCAGCGCATCGATGAACATGTCGGTGCCGTTCAGCAATCGCCCCAGCCTGCTCATGGCGGCATGAACCATCACCATGTCGCCGGCGTGAAGTCCGAGCTTCTCCAGATCCTGGCTGAGCGAGAGACGGGTGTGAAAGTGCGGAGCGGTCATCGGCCAACGATCATCAGGACGTGGCCCGGTGTCAATGCTCCCGGGCGGACTTCAGGACACCCTTGCTCGCGACGCCCTGCTGCCGCTCACGCGCCTCCTGCCTCCGCGCCGCGGTGAAAGCGCGGAACTCCAACCGTAGCCGGGACGATCGCAATCGGTCGCTGCTGGCTATTTTCGAGAGGAAGCAGCATCTCTTCCGCCAGACTGTCGCAGCCATGCAGATCCACAACGAGGACTCCATTTCGTGAACCACCGCTTTCAACGACATGAAGCTGATGGTCATCGATGACGGTCCGTGGAGCCTTCCTGGGGCCGACCGGTATGGATCCTCTACCGCCGATCGGTTCCGCCGAGGCCATCCTTGCGATCTATGAAAGCTTCTGCTTCATCCACCACGCGTTCCTTGATGACATCATGAGCGTCGGACGCAACGTCCACGGCCTTGTGATAGACTTCCGACGCTACCTCTTTGCCTTGCGCGACGACGTCCTGGGCCTGATGGCTGAGGCTATCTCTCGTGCTATCTGCGGCCTCGCCGACCAACTCATCCTCGGTATCGGTATGGGGCAGCGCCGCGCCGATCGCTGCACCGACCGCGAAAGCCAGGGCACCGCCGACGAGCGGCTGGTCGCGGAAATGGGTGAGGATCGACTCGTTGAGTCTGCTTGTTTGCTCCTGAAGACTGGTCGCCGCCGAAGAGGACCGGCTCGACAGCGAGCTCGCCGCGTCAGACGCGCGGGCGCTGAGGTCGCTCGCGGCGCTTTTCGCCTGCTCCCATTTCTCCGTCGCCCAGCCGGTTGCCGCGTCGAGCATTGCACCAGTCTCGTCGGCGATCTGATTGATCTGCTTTCCGCTAGCGTCGGCGAAGCCACGATAGGTCTTGCCCGCCTCGTCCATGAAATGGCCGGCACGACCTCCTGTTTCGTCTGTCAACGCTTTCAACCTCTTGCCGGATTCATCGGCAAAATGGCTGTAACGGGCTCCGTTTTCCATTGCCGGCGGACCAATCCGGCGAACCCGTCCAGTCGCCGGGTAAAGCGGGTATTCAGGATCCTTGCTCCAGGTCGCCGTGTCGCCTGATGAAGGACTGCCTTTTGCCATGAGCCAGGCGAGGCTCACGCCCATCAGCGCGACCGGCAAAGGGTTCGCCTTGAGGGCGTGGCCAAGATTGCTGACATACTCTGCGCCGCCGCTTCCCTTGGCATATGCGATGACCTCATCGATGAGCTGGCCCGGCGACATCCGTTCCTGAATCGCGTCAATCCGATCTCCTATGCGGCGGCGGTCTTGGTCGATCTCCCACTGAAGCTCGGCCGATGACTTTTCCGTTGAATTTTCCATCAGATTTTGTCCTTCACAACATCAACGTCGCGGCGAAGCGAAGTCGCAGTACGATCCAGTTTCATGTTGTTGGCGCGAAGCGCGGCGAGGCCCCGGGAGACCAAGCCCCAAGCGATCCCGGCAATGATGATGCCGACGATTAGAGAGGCGAGCGCACCTGCAGTGGTTTGGGTAAAACCCTGTGTCACGAGGAAGGCCGCGAGACCGCCGACAAGCGCACTCAGCAGGACGCCGACTGCCCCGATCGCCAGGACCAATCCGAATAGGAGAACCTCCACGCCGCTGAGCGCCTGCGAAAGTTTTTCCGAGGCTTCCGTCTTGGCAAGGTCGATTTCCTTGCGGAGCAGGCCGGTGACATCACCCACTAGGCCACTGACGAGCTCGGAGAGGGGTGTGTTCTCTGAAGTTTTAGCCATTGTTCTCGCCTCCGGTCGTCGCGGCGCCGGGGCGCAGGCCAATCGACGGTTCGCGCGGCGCGGCAACTGTTTGCCTTTTCGCGGAGGCCGTCAGGAAGCGGCTTGCCGCCAGGCCCGCAAGTGCGGCGATCCCGAGAAAGGCGAGCGGTTGCTTGCGCCCGAAATCCTCGGCCATGGTGGCGATTTCGCCGATGTCCTTGCCTTCCATCCGCCGAGCGACGGTCTGCACGCTCCGCCCGATTTGCCTGGCGTATCGCCCGACCTCAGCCTGACCGGAGCTTTCCATTTCGGCGCCAGCTTTCTCAAGTGCCGTTGCAACGCCGCCAACCTGGCGAGCAGCGAAGCTGGTGCGTTCGGAAATGATTTCCTTGGCTTTCTCGACGGCCGTGTCGGCGCCTTCCTTGATCGCTTCCTTGGCGGTGGAAATGTCTTCGCTCACCTTCGCTTCCAGATCGGAAACGGACGTGCGCATTCCCGGCGAAGAACCAAAAGCTGGGGATGAGGACGGTGTCTGCGCCGTTGCGCTTCTTCCTGCCGGATCTGTGAAATCGTTTTGCATGTCTAACCTCCCATGTCGTGGCGGCGACTGCCGCAGCCCCGAACCACGGGTGCCCCGCTTTGTTCCGCGAATGCCAAACGTTCCGCTTCGGCATGGCTCAGATCTGCGACTGCAATGAAGCCGCGCCGTCCTCGGCTCCTTCTTGATCTTTGGCAGGCGTGACAATGGACGCTGCGACGTAACGCTCCTCCCTGTCGCCATCGTTGAAGTAGTAGACGGCGAGCAGGGATCCCTCCCCGCGTTTTACCATTCTGGGATAACCGAGATCAGCCGTGCCGCCGTCGCTGCGGATGACCTTCTCGGCGCCCCATGTCTCGCCGTCATCGAAACTCATGCGCATCCGGATACCAAATGGCGGATCACGATAGCCGTAGACGAGCAGCAGCATGCCTTCGATGCGTCCGAGCGCTGGCGGGTTGCCATTGCTGCCGGTGTCGCCGACAATGCAGCCTTTCCGTGTCCAGGTCTTCCCTTCGTCGTCGGAGGTGAAGGCTTCTATCCAACCCTTGCCACCGCCCCTCCCCATGCAGCGCGTCAAGGTCAGCATGGCGCCACCGGAAAGCGCCACCGATGCCGGCATGATCGAATAGCCCTCAGGTTCCGGGCCGACAAAGCCTTGAAGGACGAAGCTGCGCCCGCCGTCCGCAGTGCGCGCGCAGAACACCCTGCCTTCCGAACCGTCCTCTTTGGAGGTGCTGAGCATGAAGAGCGCATGTTCCCTGCCAAGAGGCACGATATCGGTGCGCGCCGAGATCGGAAGGTGCAAACCGGTGAAACGATACGGACCCTGCCATGTCAGGCATCGATCCCGGCTGACATAGAACCAGCTGACCGCGTCGCCCTCTACATCGGTTCTGGCGCACATGACGATCGTCTCGGGATCGAGAAAGTCTATGGGTTCATCCAGACGGCCGAGGTCATCACCAACCGACAGATGCGGACGGATCTTGAGATCGGCGTTCAGGTGCTCATCGGCCGAAAGCGAGAGCCCACCGGGCACCCGGCCGCAGAACGGCTCGTCCATCCATGTCAGTCCGCCGTCCAGGCTGCGTGCCTGCCACGGTACGAATGGATAGTCACGGTCCAGTTCGTGCAACTCCCCCTTCGCTCCGAGCTTGCCGCGCGCGAAGACGACGACGATTTCGTCACCCCAGGACCAGAGGCCATAATTTGCCGGCCAGGCTGCGAACTCACCCTGTCTGCGGTAGATTTCAAGATGGTGCATTTGCATGTCCATGGAGGCTTCCGGGCGGTCAGAGCACGTGGAATTCTCCTCCTTCCGCAAACTTCGCAGGTCTGACGAGGTTCCAGCCCGCCTCGAATCCAGTGCGATGTCATGGTGTCGGCTTCCCGCCGAATTCGCGGACATCGATAAGATGACAAGCCGCGACTGAGCGATCGCATCCCCGATGGTTCAAAAACGCTAAAAACAATTAGTATTGACTCATCAATTAGTCATGACTATTGTTTCCCCATGATCCAGACCGCCCCCGTCACCACCGTCATGCGCGCCCTTGCCGATCCCACTCGGCGGGCCGTGTTCGAGCAGATCGTCCTCTCCAAGGAGATCACCGTCGTCGAACTGACACGGGCGAGCACCGTCACTCAGGGCGCCGTCTCGCAGCACCTCAAGGCGCTGAAGCAGGCGGGCCTCGTCGCCGAGCGCCCCGAGGGCCGCAATGTCTATTACCGCGCCGAGCCCGAAGGCCTTGCGCCGCTTGTGGACTGGATGAGCCATTACGGCACCTTCTGGCGCGAGCGTTTTGCCGATCTCAGAACCTTGCTGAAGGAAATCGATCCATGACCGACACCGCATTGAAGCCCGACACGCAGGAGATTGTCGTCGACGAAGTGTTCCCGCACGCGCCGGAAACAATCTGGAAAACGCTGACGTCAGCCGAGTTGATGGGCCGCTGGCTGATGATGCCTGAAGGATTCGAGCCGATCGAGGGCAAGCGCTTCACCTACCAGACGACGCCGGCCGGCGCCTGGGACGGCACCATTCACTGTGAGGTGCTGGAGGTGAAGCCGAACGAGCGTCTCTCCTATGCCTGGAAAGGCGGACATGCCGAGAATGCCGGCTACGGCTCGCCGCTCGATACCGTCGTCACCTTCATTCTTTCCCGAGCCGAAAACGGCACGCGTCTGCGCCTCATCCATTCCGGCTTCGTGCTGCCTGAGAATGACACCGCCTACCGGAAAATGGGCGAAGGCTGGAAGAAGGTCGTGAAGAATATCGGCACCCTCGCCGGCGGTGACGACTGATCCGGCGCCAGCCACATCACCAAATTGTTCAGGAGAAAGCGATGAGCAAGCCCTATACCGGCGGCTGCGCCTGCGGCGCCATTCATTACGAGATCTCGGCCGAGCCGATTGCGATGAACGACTGCCAGTGCCGCGACTGCCAGAGGACGAGCGGCACCGGCCACGGATCCTATCTGACCTTCCCGAGCCGCCAGGCGGTAAAGCTTGAAGGCGAGGCCAGCCACTGGCAGATGGTCGCCGACAACGGCAACGTCAAGACGCGCGGCTTCTGCCCGGCCTGCGGCGCGCCTGTTTATCTGACCTTCTCCTACATGCCCGATTTCTTCACCATCCACGCCGCCAGCCTCGACGAGCCGGAGCGATATCGGCCGCAAATGGCAACCTACACCGTGCGCGGCCTCGCCTGGGATCGGGTCGACCCCGATGTGCCGAACTTCGAAAAGATGCCGCCGATGTGAGGCTGGCGTAGCGCCTCAAAATGGTGCTCTCGGGTGCTTGGTCGCGAGCGGGGAAGGTCCCGCTCACGACATCGTCGCTTGCCCACCGAGGTCGAGTTTTTTCCTGTCGTTGCCAATCCAGCATAAATTGCCTTTGACATTTCGTCACATCGAATATAACCATCTGGCTATATAGCTAATTGGTGATTCATGGACGACAGGCTTGATGAGATTTTTTCCGCCCTCTCCGATCCTACGCGGAGAGCAATTCTCGCGCGGCTTGCCAATGGCAAGGCGACCGTCGCCGAACTCGCGGACCCCTTCGAGCTGTCTCAACCCGCCATCTCGAAGCACCTCAAGGTCCTGGAACAGGCCGGGTTGATCCGCTCCGGCCGGGAAGCGAATTCGCGTCCCCGCATTCTCGAGCCGGCAGCCTTGAAGACAATTGCAGATTGGATCGCCGATTACAGGCGCTTCTGGGATGAAAGCTTTGATCGTCTCGATGACTATCTGTCCAAGGTACAAGGAAACGAAAAATGACCAATCCAGAGACCGCAACAGACAACAGCCATGACCTGGTTCTCGTGCGAAAGTTCGATGCGCCCTGCGATCTCGTTTTCAGGGCATGGACCGACCCGAAAGCCTTGGCGCAATGGTGTGGGCCTCACGGTTTCAAGGCAGTGGGCGACAGGCTGGAAGCCTGGCCCGGCGGCAAACACCGCGCCTGTCTGATTGCCCCGGATGGAGAGGAGCATTGGGTCGGCGGAAAATATCTGGAGGTCGAGCCGCCGCACAGGCTTGTGTTCACACATGCCTGGGAGACCGGAACCGGCGAAACCAGCCCCGAAACCATCGTCACCATCACCTTCAGGGAAAGCGATGGAGGCACGGAAATGACTTTTCGGCAGAGCGGATTTGCAAGCGCATCCTCACTTGAGGGTCATGAATCCGGTTGGTCGCAAAGTTTCGAGCGATTGAACTCTTTTCTGGGAACCGCCGAAGGGCAAAATCATGGGTAAGGCGACGATGAAGCTCTACTATTGCGAGACGCTCAATCCGCGGAAGGCCTGCGCCGCCGCGCGTTTTCTTCAAGCCGACGTCGAGTTCGTCAGGGTTGACCTGGCCAGCGGAGAGCAGCGCACCGCGGAATTCCTGGCGCTGAACCCGAACGGAAAGGTCCCGGTGCTGCAGGATGATGCCGGAACCTTATGGGAAGCGAACGCCATCATGTGCCGGTTGTCTGACGCAGTCGCGTCGGATTTCTGGCCGCATGACCATCGGCAGACCGACGTGCTGCGCTGGTTGAGCTGGGATGCCAGCCATTTCACCCGGCACGGGGCAACGCTGTGGTTTGAAAGCTTGATCAAGCCGTTGTTCGGCGGGAAGCCTGACCTCGCCCTGATCGAGGATGCGAAGACGAACTTTCGGCTCCATGGCCGGGTGCTCGACGATCATCTGGCCGCCAACAGCGTCGCCGTCGGGAAGACACTGACCGTGGCGGATTTCGCACTGGCAGCTGCACTTCCTTATGCAACCGCTGCCGACATCCCGCTCGCCGAATTCCGGCATATGCAAAAATGGTACGGACGGCTTGAAGAACTGGATGCGTGGCAAAACCCTTTTCCAGCCTGAGAAGCGCGAGCGAAGGGTTATTGCGAGCCTGAGAGGCGTTACCGCAGAGGTAATATTGAAGATTATCTTCGTATTTCGACATCTTCTCTTCAACAACGCTTTGTGCATATATTGACCCTTCGCCGAGAACGTCACGCCGCAACCGGCCGCGGTCGCCGCAAGGCGTCCTGGGAATTGCCAAACCGGCGGGTGGATTCTGTCGTGAGCACCACAAGATACTTGCTGATCTTGCCGCTGATGGCGGTCGTGGCCTACATGGCGATCGTGGCTCTGGTCTATTTTTCGCAGCGAAGCCTGCTTTATCCCGGAGCCGGCGCCGCATCTGGTGCCGAGGATGCGCGTTGGGGCGAGTCGGTCAACATTAGAACGCCCGACGGGGAGAAGCTTCAGGGACTGTACAGCCAGGGCGACAGCGACAAGCCCTGCGTGCTCCTCTTTTTCGGCAACGGCGACCGCGTCGACAATTACGCGTTTCTCGCACAGGCGCTGGCTGCACGCAGGATTGGATTGCTGGCGATTTCCTATCGCGGCTATCCCGGCTCGACCGGCTCACCCAGCGAGCAGGGCCTGCTGACGGACGGCATCGCCGCGTTCGACTGGCTTTCAGCACATGCCGGAAGCGAGATTGTTGTGCTCGGCCGGTCACTTGGCACCGGCGTTGCTGTGAACACGGCCGCGAACAGGCCGGCCGGGGGCGTCATCCTCGTGTCTCCGTACCTGTCGGTTCTGTCGGTTGCGCAGGCGCGCTATCCGTACCTCCCGGCTGAAATTCTTCTCAAGGATCCGTTTCGATCGGACCTCAACATAGGCAAGGTCAGACAACCGAAGTTGTTCCTCCACGGCCGGCTTGATGACAGCATCCCGCTGTCTTCAGGGCAGGCGCTGTACGAGATCGCACCCGAGCCCAAGCGGATGCTGATCTATGACCGCGCGGGTCACAACGATATCTTCAGCGATGGCCTGGTCGGTGACGTCATCCGTTTCGTGGAAGCGCTGAAAGGAAACGGTCCTGGATCCCGTCACGAACGGGAGCCGGTTCTCGGCGAGACCCGGTCTGAGGGCGAAGATCATCGCGGTGGTTCGGCTTCGAATCCATAAGCTCTTTCAACGAGCGCCACACGGATTTCATAACGCGTATACCAGTCTGCCCGGCCCCGGCGTTGCGCTTCGACGTGATCGACGACCGCTTTCCAGGCCCGGATGCTTTCTTCGTCCCTCCAATAAGAGTTGATGATGCCGAACCCATCAGCACGGCGGGCGCTTTCGAAACCCAGAAATCCGGGCTGCTGCTTTGCCAGTTCCACCATCGCAGCGCCGACGTCACCGTAGCCGTCCTCGACCTCCGTTCGTTGCGACGAGAAGCAGACGACGTAATAGGGCGGTGCAGGTAAGGTCGCGATAGACATGCCAAAACCTCGTTGCGACGAGTGGACATCTTTGCAACCATCCGTCGTGCGGTCAATTCGCAACCCAATACCGGCACAGGCTACGTCAGCCCCCTTCGCCGTCCCCGACCCCAAGCTGCCGTGGAAATCAATCGAGGCGGCCGCGGAAAAGCATCTCGTTGCCGTGGGACTTACGCATGCGCCGGACGCCAGTGGGGATAGGTGACATAGGCGGTGACGGCGCCCTCCTCATGCGAGCGGATCGTCACGGTCTCGCCCTTCGGCATGTAGACGATCTCGCCCGGCCCGGCGCTGACCGTTCCCGCCTCTGCCGAAATCGAAAGCCGCCCTTCCAGAACGATCATCACGTCGTCGACCGCCATGGTTTCGGTCAGGCTCTGGCCAGGGGCGTAGCGTCCGTAACCGATGGTGATCGGCCCGCCATGCCGCTCATCGACGAGATTGCCGACGAGAATGTCTGCCTCCTGCCCCGGGGAACGCTCCAGCGAAGCGTCGGCGATCGCGAATTTCTGCATCTTCATTGTCTACCTCCATGCCGCCGGCTTAGGTAACGCGGAAATCTCCCGCGCCAAGTCCTCAGCGTGGCGCGATATCCCGCCATTGGAATGATCTGCGACACTCGGAAGGCCTCGCCAGCAAACGAAGGCGCGCTGAAACGAAGTGCTCTGACGCCGGTCCAGCGGCGCGATACGCTGCGCCGGCGGCGAGTTGAGTGGGAATGCACCCCCGCTCTCCGTCATTCCAGGCCTTGAGCCTGGAATCCATGGCCTTGGCCCATCACGCGCCGCGGATCCTGGGCGAACGACAACGAAAGGCGCCGCCCTGCCCTGCGTATCGGATCGACATGGCGCTTGCCGGCCACGCCGCAGAGCCACGAAAGCCTCGACTTCATCGGCGCATGGAGCGGCAGAAGCCGCGTCGTCAGCATCGATTTGCCAGCCTGCAACTGAGCTCCAGCGCATCCAAGGCGTGTGATAATTGACAGAGTTCTACCAAGAAAGAGCTAATTGGAAAGTCCAAAGGATCGGAGCATAGTCCGCCCAGTGGGGTTCAGCGCGCGTGGGAAAAGCGGGACACAGGACTCCTGCGGCCACGCCTCGACGACTTAGCAGGCAACATTGACAGGTTGATGCGGAGGTAGCGTGATGGCGCAGGGCGTCGTTTCTCTCAGCGGGACTCTGACTCAGAATCAGACTTTGGCGGCAAATGTCACCGATGTTGACGGGTTACCGTCAGGGACGGTCATTACCTATCAGTGGCAGCAGAGCAGCGATAACGGCGCCACCTGGAGCAACATAACAGGTGCAGCCACAGCCGCCCTGACCTTGCAGCAGGCTCAGGTCGGAAAGCGGGTGCGGGCAACCGCTGCTTACACCGATGCTTTGGGCAACCAGGAACTGGTTGCCAGCACCACCAATACCGCTGTCGCCAACGTGAGCGACATAGGCGTAGTCGCGATCACCGGTACACCCGTACAAGGCCAGGCCCTGGCCGCCGCGATCTCGGATCTGGATGGGCTCGCCAACGTGGCGATCACCTATCGTTGGCAGCAACTGATCGGAACCACCTGGAGCAACATCGCGAACGCCAACGGTTCAACGTGGACGCTTCAGGCAGCGCAGGTCGGCAGGCAGGTCCGCGTCCAGGTAACCTATACCGATCAGTCGGGAGGAACCGAAAACAATCGAACCAGCCTGGCCACATCCCCGATCGTCGCGAGTAATCCTGCCGGCAACGACATTGGCATCGTCTCCATCATCGGGGCCGCAACTCAAAATCGGACGATCGCGGCTGGTGTTACCGATGTTGACGGGCTCCCGGCCGGGACCATCGTCGCCTACCAATGGCAGCAAAGCAGCAATGGCGGCGGCACGTGGAGCAACATTGCCGGCGCCACTGCGAAAACACTCAGCCTGCAGCAAGCACTGGTTGGGGAGCAGGTTCGAGCGACCGCCACGTACACCGATGCCCTTGGCAACAACGAGACGGTCGCCAGCGGTCCGACGACGGCAGTCGCCAACTTGAACGACGCAGGCGTGGCGACGATCACCGGTACGCCCGTTCAAGGACAAGCCCTGACTGCGGCCGTTACCGACCTCGATGGGCTCGCCAACGTGTCGATCACCTATCGCTGGCAGCAGTTGATCGGGACGACCTGGACCGACATCGCCGGAGCCACCGGTCCGAACTGGACACTCCAGGCGGCGCAGGTGGGCAGGCAAGTTCGTGTCAGGACCACTTACACCGATCAGCTGGGTGGTGTCGAAGCCAACCGGGCGAGCGCGCCGACCGCAGCCATTGTCAGTGCCAACAACCACCCGGGTGTGCTTGGCATCAGCGGCACCGCGACGCAAGGTCAGGTGTTGACGGCCGCTGTCACCGACGCGGACGGTGTGCCGGGATCGGTGACCTATCAGTGGCAGCAGAGCAGCAACGGCACCACCTGGAGCAATATCGGTGGAGCGACTGCCAAGACGCTGACCCTGCAGCAGGCCCAGGTCGGCAATTTCGTGCGGGCAACAGCCAGTTACATCGACAACCTGGGCAACAGCGAAAATGTCACCAGCCCGGCGACGCCCTCGGCAGTCGCCAATGTCAATGATCCCGGCGTGATCTCGATCACTGGCATAGCGAGCCAGGGCCAGACCTTGACCGCCAGCCTCAGTGACATCGATGGCCTGCCGGCAAGCGTCAGCTATCTGTGGCAGAGCAGCGACAACGGCACGACGTGGAGTGACGTCGCGGGCGGGCAAAGCCTGACACTGGGCAGCAGTCTCGTCGGCAAGCGCGTGCGGGTCAATGCCACTTATACCGACCTGCTTGGCACTGGCGAGACCGTCGTGAGCGCGGCGACTGCCCCGATTACATCCGTAAGTTCCAGCCCCGTCAGCCTCTTCACCACCCAGACACCGGCCCAACCCAACTTCACCGACGGGCCTGGAGTGGACTGGGAAGTCGGGATGCGCTTCGTCAGCAGCAATACCGGTTCGATCCAGGCGGTCCGCTATTACAAGGCCCCCAGCGAGACCGGCACGCATGTCGGCCGCATCTGGTCGGCTACCGGGCAGCAACTGGCAAGCGTCACCTTCACCAACGAGACCGCCTCAGGATGGCAGCAGCAGACTTTGGCAAGCCCACTGGTCATCAATGCGGGCACCACCTATGTCGTCTCGGTCAATGCCAACAGCTACTATTCGCTGACCTCGAACGGCTTTGCCAACCCGATCAGCAATGGCGGATTGACCGCCCCGGTCGGCGCCGGCGTCTACAACGATACCATCGGCACGTTTCCGACCCTGGTCTACCAGAATGAAAACTACTTCCGCGATGTCGTGTTTTCTGCCGCGGCGGCGAATCCCGACAACCACCCGGGTGTGCTTGGCATCAGCGGCACCGCGACGCAAGGTCAGGTGTTGACGGCCGCTGTCACCGACGCGGACGGTGTGCCGGGATCGGTGACCTATCAGTGGCAGCAGAGCAGCAACGGCACCACCTGGAGCAATATCGGTGGAGCGACTGCCAAGACGCTGACCCTGCAGCAGGCCCAGGTCGGCAATTTCGTGCGGGCAACAGCCAGTTACATCGACAACCTGGGCAACAGCGAAAATGTCACCAGCCCGGCGACGCCCTCGGCAGTCGCCAATGTCAATGATCCCGGCGTGATCTCGATCACTGGCATAGCGAGCCAGGGCCAGACCTTGACCGCCAGCCTCAGTGACATCGATGGCCTGCCGGCAAGCGTCAGCTATCTGTGGCAGAGCAGCGACAACGGCACGACGTGGAGTGACGTCGCGGGCGGGCAAAGCCTGACACTGGGCAGCAGTCTCGTCGGCAAGCGCGTGCGGGTCAATGCCACTTATACCGACCTGCTTGGCACTGGCGAGACCGTCGTGAGCGCGGCGACTGCCCCGATTACATCCGTAAGTTCCAGCCCCGTCAGCCTCTTCACCACCCAGACACCGGCCCAACCCAACTTCACCGACGGGCCTGGAGTGGACTGGGAAGTCGGGATGCGCTTCGTCAGCAGCAATACCGGTTCGATCCAGGCGGTCCGCTATTACAAGGCCCCCAGCGAGACCGGCACGCATGTCGGCCGCATCTGGTCGGCTACCGGGCAGCAGCTGGCAAGCGTCACCTTCACCAACGAGACCGCCTCAGGCTGGCAGCAGCAGACTTTGGCAAGCCCGCTGGTCATCAATGCGGGCACCACCTATGTCGTCTCGGTCAATGCCAACAGCTACTATTCGCTGACCTCGAACGGCTTTGCCAACCCGATCAGCAATGGCGGATTGACCGCCCCGGTCGGCGCCGGCGTCTACAACGATACCATCGGCACGTTTCCGACCCTGGTCTACCAGAATGAAAACTACTTCCGCGATGTCGTGTTTTCTGCTGGATCAAGCGTTGCCTTGCGGGACAACAACACCATCTTCGTCAGTGAAACAGCGGGCGCCGCAACAATCACCGTCGTTCGCACAGGCAGCACGAGCGGGCCGCTGACACTGGAGTACACGACCAACGAGATCGGCGGAGCCGGAGCGGCACAGGCTGGAGCGGACTATACGCCGCCGACCTTCAATGGCCGAGCCAATACCGGGCAAGTTGTTTTCGCGGACGGCGAGAGCAGCAAGACGTTTGCAATCCCGATCGTCAATGACCCCGATGCCGAAGGGACCGAGACATTTTCCGTCGGCATCCAGAATCCCGGGCCTGGTGGCTCGCTGGCAGCGCCGCGGACTGTTCTGGTCTCGATCGTCGACGACGACTCCGCACCGACCATCTCCGTGAGCAATCCGGTCATCACCTTGTCGGAGGCGGCGGTCGCCGCCACGATCACGGTTCAGCGCAGTGGAAACATCGATGCCGCGGCCACTGTTGCATATGCTACGAGCAATGGCAGCGCGATCGCGGGCTCCGATTATACGACAACAACGGGCGTGCTCACATTTGCAGCCGGGCAGGCGATCCAGACCATTTCTGTTCCGCTGCTCAACAACACGACGGCCGAGAGCAACGAAAGCTTCACTGTAACCTTGAGCAACCCGACAGGCGCTGTCCTGGGGAGCGAAACGACCGCGACCGTCAACATCCTGGACGACGACAGCAACCTCGGCAATCTGGTCCGCCAGACCGTGGTGTCCGGCTTGACCGAGCCAACGACCCTGGATTGGACGCCCGATGGCCGCTATATGGTTGTCGCGCAACAGAATGGCGTTGTGCGGGTGGTGGACAACGGCACGCTGAGATCGACGCCGCTTGTCGATTTGTCTAGCCAGGTCAACTATACGCCCGGAGATCGGGGGATGCTGGGGCTGGCAATTCATCCGAACTTCGCGGCAAATCCATACGTCTATCTGCTCTACACTTACGACCCGCCGGAAACTGCGAATGGAACCGGCCTGGCGGGACCTGATACCAAAGGGAACCGTCCTTCGCGTCTCGTTCGGCTTACGGTCAACCCCAACACGATGATCGCCGATCCGGCCAGCATGGTCGTGCTGGCCGGTACCAATAGCACCTGGGCATACACCAGCCGTCCGGATCTCGACAGTACCGGCGCTGTGAACATACCGCCATCGGGCATCGTTAACGGCACCACCATTACCGCCCCTGCAAGCCAGATCGAGGTGGGAACGCAGGACAACGATCCAGATCGCGCCGGAATCCAGAACCAGAATATTCGGGACTATCTGGCGACGGACAGTGACTCCCATTCCAATGGAGCTCTCCATTTCGGGCCTGACGGCATGCTGTACTTCAGCAACGGAGACGGCACGTCTTACAATTTCATGGACCCTCGCACGGTTCGCGCTCAAGACGTTCACAATCTGTCCGGCAAAGTCCTGAGGATAGATCCGATGACCGGCGCGGGCGTTCCGGGGAACCCCTTCTATGACCCCGCAGATCCCAACAGCAATCAGTCCAAGGTCTTCTATTCCGGCGTGCGCAACGCCTATCGCTTCACCTTCGATCCGGTGACCAACCTGCCCGTGCTCGGAGATGTCGGCTGGAACAGTTGGGAGGAAATAAATACCGGTCCCGCCGGATCGAATTTCGGTTGGCCGTATCTGGAAGGTCCCGGCCGAACGGGCGGCTACCAGGATCTCCCTCAGGCGATCAGCTTCTACAACAATGGGAACCGAAACAGTCCTTCCGATCAGGCTGCTGTTTTTCCGCTGCTATCGAGAAGCCACGGCGCGCCTGACGGCGCCTCCGCGATCACGGTCGGGGATTTCTACAACAACGATACCCTGATGTTTGCGGATCTTGTCAATGGAAATGTGTACACCGCAACAATGAACGCAAGCAGGCAGATCACGAACGTACAGGTCTTCGACACCGGCGTCCCCTACCTGGTAGACATCGCGAAGGGACCGGACGGCTGGCTTTACGGTGCTGATTTGGGCACCGGCACCATCCGTCGCTGGGCAGACCCCAATGTGCCGACCGGCGGGAACCTGTTGGCACCGACTTGAGCCGTAGCACATCGGCAGCCCCCTTATGCAGTATTGAACGCGTAACAGGCGATGCCGAGACAATGAGGGAGGCTGGCGATGCCGCCGAGAGCTAATCGGTCAAGCTCAGGGTTCAAGAATATTGGGATATTGAACTTCCTCCGCAAAATCCTGGTAGCAGTACTTCTGCCAGTTCTTTCAGCAAATCTTTCATTCGGTGCGGAAAGGACATTTAAACTTCCTGGCTTCACCCACCCGTTTAGAGTTACGACGGAGCGCAATCAGCCGGGCGGCTTTACAATGGTGAAAGACCCGCTGGATCAGTACAACGCGGCCAAGGTGTTCAAATTTTCGATCAACCCAGGTCCGTGCGTACGGGACGACTGCGAGCAACAGTCGGCTCGCGCGACGGTTCAGCAGGGACGCAAGGCCAAGCAACCCAAGGAGGCATGGTATGGTTGGGACATGTATTTCGTGCCCGACTTTCCGATTGGTTCGAAGCAGGTCAGAGGTCACGAGATATTCGTCGAATTCAAGGATCAGGACCAATGCCAACTCGTGGCCCTGACCACCAATCCCCATAGCAACGACCAATTCCTTTCATGGAGTATGGAAAAGCCAAGCGGGAAGCAGATGACCCAGTTCGGCGGTGACTGTATTGACCTTTTTGACATGCGCGTCGCGCCCATCAGCGAACTGGCGGGCGCTTGGCACCGTTTCGAACTCCTTGTTCGATGGACCAGGGAAGGCGACGGACGCTTCATGATGTTTCTGGATGGGAAGCAGGTCGTGGACTATCACGGCGTTACCTGTTTTTCATGCGATAAGCTAAATTACTTTCTTTTCGGCAACTACCTGTGTTGCACGACTGGCACCAAATTGGTGGTGCCCGCGACGGTCTACTATCGCTACGTCAGCATGGCGAAGTCGCGTGAGGCTCTCGTTTGGAAGTAGTTCAGCAGGATCGACGGCGATGGGGCGGCTCCGCGAACAACGAAGTTTGCGGAGCCGAAGTGCACGGAGGGAGGTGGGCGGCGCCATAAGGCCGCGGGTGTTAGAACCCCTCACCTTGATACGATCCGAGGATGAGCTCGACTGAACATCACTCGGCGATTTCTTTCGAATTCTCCTGGAAGTGGGCTCGGGCAGTCTCGTCAAGATCGATCAGCTTGTCGATCGCTTCCTCAATCAGCGGCGAGATGATCGGGCGTAGAGCGGCTCCGGTAGGATGCCGACAAAAAAGCCCCGCCGTAACGGGGCAAGTCTTGACAACACGGATCGCACAGGAGGAACACCCGTGCTTTCCTGTTGCTTCAACGAAAGAGGGACTGGCTATGTTCCGGTACGGTGTTGGACATAGTAGAACGCAGCTTCATCTTCTCATTGAGCACTTGAAGAAGGCGTTATTTGTCTCGCCAGGGAGGTTCTGACTGGATACAGCAACATTGCTAAACCTCCCTGGCGTCCTCTTGACAAGGATGAATAAAATCTAGCTCGACTCTTACCAAGAAAAAGACGGACTTAAGTCGGGCATTGGGCGCCGTGGTTTTGTAGTGCGGTTCAAGCATGACGCAAAAAAAGCCCCGCAGCTCAGCGGGGATTAGCAGATTGGGGTTTTTTTTGGCTTTGCGCACCTAGGCGCTGCACAACTATTCTCAACGATGTTTTCTTTACTGCAATAAGTACGACTTTATCACTTTGACTTAGGGTCGAATGCATAAATGTGCGAAACCGCACTGACGGTTGGTCTTAGAAGGCTGATGCACTACGGTTTTCTTATCGCGCTCCGAGCGAACTGTTGCGACGCTTAGGGAGGATGATATGGCGGACTTCAATCTCTTACTTCAGCTGGAAGACGTGAACGTGATTTCGGATGCTGTTCGTACTTGGTTCCGGCACAATCACGCCGCGCCGACGGAACAATCAATGCAGCTTCTTTGCAGCTCGGCAGTCGACCTATTTAATGAAGGACATAAGACGCGCGAGGAGCTGGTCACGCTGCTGATCATGAAGTTTGGTAGCAGTCATTCGCTGCAGGTCAACGCGCCGACGTCCACATCTCATCATTGACCAGTGATATCGGCCATGAATGCCGAGCGCCGGCAGGTGACCGACAGGGTCGCCACGCAAGCGGCCTTTCCAATTCAGGCCATCTCCGCTCATTACGATTTCGCTTTCCGCCAGCCGGCGGCCCAAGCTTAAATTCCGAGCAGAACCATCGTTCTCCATACGTGGGGCTGATCTTCGTCTGCTCGTCGTATCGCTGCCCCGGCACATGGAAGATGCGCTCGCCAGTCTCGATGGAGATGTTGCCCTTGATCCTGCACGATAGACCGGAGCCGCCAGAAGCGCCCCAGGAGGCCAGCATGTCGCTTGCGGTCCAGCCGCCGGCTGCACCAAACGCGACCGCGCCGATGACCAAACCCGGCGCCCTGAACAGCACCGATTTCTTCTGCGGAACGCGATACTCCTGACGCATGCCGCATCCCCGTCATTCGCGCGAGGATTGTAGCCGCGCTTGAGCATGGCGAATATCTATCCAAAAGGCTTATCTGGACCCGCTTGGGCTGAGCGGCCCTGAAGGTTCCAGTGCGCCGGACTACTTGGCGACATGCCAAACTCCGCCGACGCCATCGCCGGTCATATCGCCAGGCTTCTTGTCTCCGGCGAAGGTGTAAAGCGGCTTTCCTTGGTAAGCCCACATCTCCTTGCCGTCGGCCGCCTTGACAAGTGACCATTCGCCTTCGGCCTTGGCCTTGGCGGCGGCGTGGAAGGCCGGCCATTTCTTCAAGCAGGCCTCGTCGCAGTTTGATTTGCCCATGGCGTCTTTGTCGAACGTATAGAGTGTCATACCTTTGGCGTTTGCCAGGATCTTACCCATCTTCGTGTCGACCATTTTGGCCGGTTCCGCTGCAAAAGCCGAAAAGACAGTCGCAGCCAACAGGCCCATGGAGACGATCAGCGTTTTCATGAATACCTCCAGTTCGGGAGTGCCAGCGGGATCTGGCAGGGTCCGATGTGAGCAAGAAACGCTCCGGCGAGGTGGCGGTTCCGTGATCTAACTGACGGCGATGCAGATTCGGATTTGTCTTGTGTGGATGAGCGACGGGGCTGTAGCCTGGCTGCGGCATTGGCTCAAGATTAACTGATGAACCCCGCGTTTAAAAAAAGCCCCGCGCGGCTCGCGGGGCCAGTGAGCGTGCATGGCAAGGCGGTTGAGGGCGCCTAGCGCACGCTCAGGACTAACGTAGGCCCGCGATGAAGGTTCCCGAGGCTCATCCTTTTGGCGGGCGTCAAATCAGCAGCCGACGTCAGTCGCACCAATCATTTCGCTGCTTCGGGCTCCACGTCCTGGCGAAACCTTCCGAAGCAGCTTCTTGCCGATTTCTTCACCATTCGTACGGTAGATGTTGATGAGCGGCCGATGCGATGGCGTCTTGTCGACCGAGCCGCTGAACACCACCCTCAGACCCTTTTCAGCCAAAAGCTCTTTTAACCTGCCCTTGGCGATCAGGGCCAGCTTCCATTCCTTCATGCATTCGGCATGGCTCCCGATCTCCGGCCTCTCGATGCCGGAGACGAACGGAACTCCTTCCCCAGCAGTCTCATGTTCTGCCCATCCCATTTCACGGTGTCGCAGTCGACCGCCGTCAGAGAGGCGCAGATGATCAGCCCAGCAATCATCTCGAGGAGCTCCGTTTCCTCAATTCATTCCATGTGGTCGCCATCTGGGGCGAATTGGTCAGCGCCGGCTTGCCGCTGTCGCTCATCCAACCTCCTGGAAAGTCGATGCCGGATCAATGGACCATTTCGGCCAAAACTCCAATGCCAAAAAACCCCGCCTTCGGTAGGGCGGGGCCAGTTATGGGTTGCGCTGGGCCGCACATCGAAGTGTCGAGAGGCTGCTGTGGAACAAATCTCACCACGGCCTAAGGTCCTACGACGGCGCTGCCTATTATTGTTCCCGTCCTAAGTTCTTTTCATGAGCCTGTCGGCCGACCATGTAATTCCAGAAGTTTTTCGGAGTGCTCCTCGACCCTCCTGCATGCCTCCCGGCACTGCACTTCCACCGCCGACAATACATCAAATGGACGCCCCGATCGTCCTTTGAGCAATGTGGCAAAAGCGCATCGTCAGGACCAAGCTGTAAGGGTTCGTGTTTGGAGCAGTGCCATGGTGCTGGTCGAATACTGCCTGCACAAGCTTGGAAGCTTTTTTTACAACACTTATTATCTGAATGGTAAGGCAATGGCGCTCAGTTTCGCCATTTCCATTGGCCTGGTTCTGACGGTCTTCGCGGTGGAACTCACCTATGTGGGGTTCGGCAATTCCGGGTTCCGTCGGGTTTTCTTCGAACGCAGCAAATCCACAATCACCGACATCGTCTATTTCGTCCTTCAGGCGACGGGAATGATTACGCTATTCGCGGCCCTCGCATCATTTGGTCTTTCCTATGCCATCACCCACGCGGCTCAGGATGCCCCCCACCTGGGCCTTGCCCGGAGGCTGCCTGGCTTGGCACATGTTCTCTTGTTCCTAGTGCTGTCAGACTTCTTGAGCTATTGGCAGCATCGGTTGATGCACCGGCTGCCCGTACTATGGCGGCTGCACGAATTTCACCACGCAGCCGAAGAGTTCAACGCGCTGACTTCGTCGCGGGAGCATCCGCTGGAGAAGGCCATAAACATGGCCATTATGGTCGTTCCGGCGCTGCTTATCGGCCTGCCAACGGCCGAATTCGCCTTCGTGACCATCACCTTTGGCGCCATTGGTCTGGTCAAGCACAGTGCCATTCCCTGGCATGGCTGGTTTGGCAAATACGTGATCCAGTCACCACGCGACCACTTCATCCATCACTCCCGAGTGCCGGAACATCACGACAAGAATTTCGCCAATTATTTCCCGATCTGGGATCATTTGTTCGGCACCTATTACGAGGGCGATGCAGACGGTGCAAAGCTCGGTCTGGACCGCGACTACTTCAACCAAACCGATCCGTTCCGCGAAACCATCGCCACAGAAATTCGTTTCTTCCAACGCGCGTGGCAAGCTGCCAAGGCCAAGTGCGGCATAAGCCCCATAAGGGGAAAACCTGCCTCGCCGCGGGGGCTGTCGGGCCACAAACAGCGCCGGTAGCGCGAAGCTGGCATCGCTCTGTTGTGATAAGCGACAGCTTTCTGGAATCAACGAACTAGAGCTTTTCCGGGTTAGATTGAAGCATTCTGTTGGCTCAAACGGAGTCGGATGGTCGACCGGCCGGCGCGCGTCGTAGCCCAGTTCTACGGCCAAGCCGGCCGGTCGATCAGCCGGCCCGTTTCAGCCAACCCTCCCGCAGATTTGCCTGGCAAATCTGCAAGACCTTGGAATCGCCGGACGCACTTGTCGCTTCGCCCACGGCGAAGCGGTGCGGCCGGTGGGCCGGGCATGTTTCCGCCAGGATCAAAGGCGATCGGCTCGGACGTACCTGGGGGTATGCCCGTCGCCAATCGCCTTTGCCCTGACGAAAACCTGCTCCGGCAGAATGCTTCAATCTAACCCGGAAAAGCTCTAGCTCCGATTGACAGAAATGACAGCGCGTTTCGACCGTCCTCGATTGGGAAAAGCCGAAGCTTTCCCGCTTCGCGCAGCCGGCGACACTGCAATAGTGCTCGATGATCAGTTAGCGCCCGGCGCTGCTGAATGCCCTTATGCCCTTCTCCACGAATAGTGATCATAGCAAACTCGTTTGCACCGGCTCCCCGGCGTTGCTGACGATGGTCGAACCGTAGGCCTCGCGCGAGATCACCCTGATTGCGTCGTTCGGCAGCGGGCGGGCGAGCGCCTTTGCCTCTTCCCACGGGGCGCGCATCCACACGTCGACTTCTTCTTGTGTCAGCAGCAGCACAGGCATCGCCCTTTGATGGATTGGCCGTACAACATCGTTCGGCTCGGTTGTGAGGAACGCGTAAAGGTCGTCGGTCGTCAATCCGTCCTTGACTTTGCGGACGCTTTGCCACTGCGGAACGTGGACGCCCGCGAAAAACATCAGCGGCTTGCCTTCGTCACGAGCGAACCAAGCGTTCGGGGTGCTTCCCCCGTCCTGTTTGCTGGCGGGGTCGGGTTCGGCAAAGCTGGTCACCGGCACTATGCAACGGCTCTGGACACCGAACCATTTCTTCCAGTGGGGAACATTCAGGTTCCGGATGTTGGTAACGCCCTTGTCGGGCTCCATACGGATGAGCATGTCCATGTCGACGGGCTTGCCCTTCTGGCGCAACTTCTCTGCCCGAGCCTCGGCCGCCTGCTTTATTACGAAAAATGGCGAGGGAAGACCCCACCTCGCATGGACAAGCTGCTTGCGGCCATCTGCTGTGTTGCGGACGATCGGGCCCATCTGGTCCGGGTTCATCTGGTAGGCCGGCATCAAGTTGACCAGACTCTCGACGTCTTGGGTCCACTTATTCACCCAATCCTTCGCGTCCATCCGGTATAAATTGCACACATCTCCCTCCCTCGGCGTCCATACGCCATTGTTGTCCACTTCGTTCGCGTCGATGAACTGGCCGTTCCAACAATCCCGGAATTGCTCCGCAGCTTCGCGGCTGCCGAAGCAAAAGACAAGATAGCTATCCTACTCGATCGACGCGCTATAGCTCTTCGATCTGCTGTCCAGTACGAGCGCCGAGGTGATGACCTTGCCTCGATCTCGAACAGAATAGCGGTGTTCGCCGCCTGGCTTATCTCGACGCGACGCCATCCTACAAAACTCCGTCTTCCCAAATTGGCTTTTTGACCGACGTCACTTTGACCAGTCGGCGCACTGGAAGCTTGCCGATTTCAGACCCCCAAATCTGGACGACCTTCAGGTTCATGTATTCCCTTCGGTCGCAGAGCTGACAACGGAACCGGCCCGCCACGCGATCGAGGCTCACGTCCTTCGTCAGCTTCAACAGATCTCGCGGAAAAAACCGGTAAGTCCTTCGACAAAGCTGGCACGTCACCTCGAGCAATTGATTAGCGTCAGCCGCGTCGCGCAGGGTCCACCCGCGCAACTTCTTGGAATAGTTCATTTCCGGCATTGTCAGTCTCGGCCGTATCTCGGCCGCCACCCGCGCGTGATGCCTCGGCCCATCGCGCCTTCGGTCAGCACTAGCTGCCAGCGAAGGTAACGGATGTCTGCCAGGAGCGTTCCTATCGCCGCTTGCGCATCGCCTTTGTGATAGGCAAGCACCTCGGCAATCTCATCATCAACAATGGCTTCGCCGATCGGCTGCTCGCGCATATCCGTGCTCCATACTTTAGTTTTCAGATTGGCGGCCGCCTCGCCCGATGTTCTTATTATGTTCACGCGCGCGATGGAGTCAATAATCCTCTGTTTCTTTTCGAGGGCGGCCGACGTCTTGGCGGCGTGGAGGGCCGTTCCGTCCTCTAGGGAAGCTGAGGGGTCACAAGGCAGCCGAGATGTTTTCCCCGCCAGCACTTGAAAGGCATCGTCCAGCTTCCTGTCGTCCACGAGATAAAATGCGTCCCGCTTTGGCAGTGAAAGAGCCAAGCGACCGCCAGCTTGTGTGATACGGTGCAGCTTATCGACTTCGTGGGCGAGGTTCTACTCGAGGAGCTTTGCGGTGGCTGACGTACGGGAATTAGAGCGACTCCTCGCGGACGGCAGGGCTGAGAACGCAGTCTTGCGGGAGAGCGAGGCTAAGTTTCGTGCCGTTTTTGAAACCATGATAGAAGCCTGCTGCATTTTCGAGATGATCTATGACGACCTTGGCAGGCCCGTAGACTGGAAGATTCTGGAAGCAAATGCTGCCTACGAAAAACAGAGCGGATTGAAGGATGTCGCAGGCAAGTTGGCCAGTGAGGTCATGCCTGGAACGGAGGCATATTGGATTGAGACATTTGGCCGGGTGGTTGAAACCGGAGAGGCCGAGCAGATTGAAAGGTGGCACCAACCCACCGGACGATGGATCCATAGTTCTACAGCACGCGTCGGCGGCTCTGGAAGCAGGCGCTTGGTCAGCGTTTTCTATGACATCACCGAACGCAAACGCGCCGAGATCGCCCTGCGCGAAAGCGGGGAGCGGCAGGCATTCCTGCTCGAACTCAGCGATACGCTTCGACCCCTGGCGGACCCGGCAGCGATCCGGCTCGCTGCCGCAACGGTCCTTGGTCGATATCTCGGCGCAAGCCGCGTCGCCTATGGAGAAGACACTGAGGATGGCGAGAGCTTCGTCGTGTCCCCGAACTACGTCGATGGCGCGTCCGACATGGCCGGGACGTTCCGCTACGCTGACTACGGGTCAGACATCCTGGCGGATCTGCGCGCCGGGCATAACCGCATCCAGCCCGACCTGGCTCAGGACGAAAGGTTGAGCGAAGCGGAGAGAGGAGCTTTCGCCGAGGCGGGCATCGGTGCGTCCCTTGATGTACCGTTGGTAAAGGCGGGAAGACTCGTCGCCTGGCTGGGGGTCAACTACGCCACGCCGCATGCGTTCACGCCGTACGAGATCCAATTGACTGAGGAAACAGCGGAGCGAACATGGGCGGCCGTCGAGCGCGCCCGCGCCGAAGCGGCGCTGCGCGAGAGCGAAGAGCGGTTTCAGCAGTTCGCCAACGCCTCCGCAGCAGCGCTGTGGATCCGAGACGCCGAGACGCTCGACATGGAATTCGTCAGCCCGGCCATCGCGACAATCTATGGCGCCGAACCCGACACTTTCATCGGCGACATCAGGCGGTGGGCCGCGATGATCGTACCTGAGGATCGGGCGACCGCCATGAACCACATCAATCAGGCGCGCCACGGCGAGCCGGCCGTCGATGAATTCCGCATCCGGCGGAACGATGGTTCATTCCGTTGGATCAGGGACACAGGCTTCCCGCTCTATGACGAGAAGCGCAACGTGGAGCGCGTTGGCGGCATCGCTGAGGACGTCACCGAGACGAAGATGGCCGTCCAGCACCAGGGCGTGCTGCTTGCCGAACTGCAGCATCGCGTCAGAAACATCATGGCGATGATTCGATCCACCGTGGTGCGGTCTGCCGACGGCGCTGTCGACGTCCAGGGCTACCAGACGTCGCTCGCTGGTCGGCTGTTGGCTTTGGCCCGGGTTCAGACATTGCTCACGTGTCAAGCCAATGCCGGCGGATCGCTGCGCGGTATCCTCGAGAGCGAAATCGGAGCGCAGGCGCATTCCGAAAACCAGTATGAACTGACCGGCCCCGATCTTATGCTCTCCCCCAAGGCCGTCGAAGTCTTGACCTTGGCGTTCCACGAACTTTCCACCAATGCTTTGAAATACGGCGCCTTGTCGGTCCATGGCGGCAAGGTATCGGTCACGTGGACACCCTTCGAGAAGCGGGAAAAGCCGTGGCTCGCCATCGACTGGGTGGAGGAAGGCGCGCCATCGCGGCCGCCACCGACCCGCCGCGGTTTCGGCTCCGAATTGATCGAGGCGAAAATACCCTACGAACTTCGTGGCACAGGCAAAATGTCGATTGAGCCAAGCGGTGCTCACTGCCACATTGAGTTTCCGCTCAGAGAAGCTGAAAGCATACTGGAGACTGACGCCCCGGCGCCAACGCGACTATACGGAGGAACTCTCGACATGACCGGAGCGCCGGACCTCACTGGAAAGACCGTTCTCGTGGTCGAGGACGACTATTACATCGCATCTGACACGGCGGCAGCATTGCGAGGAGCCGGTGCGGAGGTCTTTGGCCCGTGCCCGACCGAGGAGGACGCGCTGCGGTTTCTCGATGAAGAGACGCCAACTGCAGTTGTGCTCGACTTGAATCTTGGCGGAGGTGGCCCGCGGTTCGAGATCGCACATAAACTTCTTGAGCGCGGGACGCCATTCGTTTTCCTGACGGGGTACAATCCGGATGTGATCCCCGATGAACTGGCTGATGTCGCCAGGCTCCAAAAGCCGTTCACGCTGGGTGATGTCGTCGAGGCGGTCAGCAAACTGTAGGACGAAACCTGTGTCAGCACATGTCTCCTTTTGGCGCGCATTTCTGCCATCTCTGTAACTGCGGGATTAGTCTGCCACCGCTCCACACAAAGTGAGGAAGAACCCGGTTAACTCAACGGCATGATGAAGCGTTGCAGCGCAACCCGTGTTTCGCATTTGGTTTGGCTGATCTCGACCTGTCATGAAGAAGCGGTCGCTGAAATCGGCATGACTTTCTGAACTTCGCGTCTGCTCATGAACTGTCACCCTGCGGTTCACCTTGATCGCATTAGATGCCGGCGTACCACTCGTACCCGCGGTCTTCCCAATAACCGCCCTTTCCGCCCCACAGACCGGCGAAGCTGTCGACCAGTTCGATGCGCATGATGTATTTTACCTGTTTGTAACCGAGCTGCCGTTCGACCCTGAGGCGCAAGGGAGCGCCGTGGCCGACGCTGAGGTCCTGGCCGTTCATCTGGTAAGCGAGGATGGTTTGAGGATGAACCGCATCGATGAGATCGATGCTCTCGTAGTAGCGGCCACTCCCGTCGAGCGTCTTTTCGAGCTCGTCGGCACAATGTAGCACGACATAACGCGCCGTTGGCTTGAGCCCGGTCAGACGCAGCAGGCTGGCAAGCGGAACGCCCGTCCATTTGCCGATGGCGCTCCAGCCCTCCACACAGTCATGGCGGGTGATCTGCGTGCGGGCCGGAAGCGCCTTGAGATCGGCGAGCGAAAACTCTCCAGGCCGATCGACAAGACCGTCGATCTTCAACCGCCAGGCTGCAAATTTGCCGTCCGCCAGTTCAACGTATTCATCGCTGTCGGGAGCACTCGTTCCATTCACCCGGAACGACGGGGAAATGTCCTTTTCATCAAACTCGCGCGCCAGGGCATCGCGCCCCTGAAGCAGTCTCTGCACCGTCATGGTAAGGTGCTCGGCTGAACGAAGGACGTTGGCGACGTCTGCGTTCTGCTCAAGCAGGTCACATCCTGAAAGGGTCAGCGCGCTGGCGCCAAGTGTGCCGCCAATCAGAAAGCGGCGTCGGGTGAGAAGCTTACTCATGACTTAGGGCCTTTTTCCTCGATCGCATAGCGTCCGGTGATCATCGAGCGGATGTTGTTCCAGGTCCCGGAAAGCACGACCATCGCCACATGGACGATAACGAAGATGACAAGTGCTGATGCTGTGATGAAGTGGATCGTGCGCGCGGACTGGCGCCCGCCGAAGATATCGACCAGAGCGGGAATTGCGGCGTCGATCCCGGGCGACATGGTCAGACCCGTGAGGACCATCAGCGGCAGCAGAATGACAATGACAGCTAGATAAGTGAGCTTTTGAAGCGCATTGTAATGTTTGGCCTCCTCCCCTTCGGGGAAGCGAAGACGGACATGGTCCAGAACCTCCCGGGCGAGATGGCGCGGCGAGAGTTGACGGGCCTTCGGCGCCAGGTCTCGCCTGAAATGTCCGTTCAGCAAGCTGAAGCTTAGGTAGAGAATACCGTTGATGACGAACAGCCAGGCAAAGAAGAAGTGCCAGCGACGTCCCGACGCGAGATCCTGGAAGGATGGGATTGTTGCCCAGGACGGGAAAGCTCGCGCGGTCGGCTCCCCATCAACATTGGAAACGCCGAGGACGCCGGTCGTGGGAATCTGTAGCCCCGCGACACGCACGAACCCGTTTGGCATGCCGCCTTCATCATTGGAGCCGATTGTCAGCACCGCGGGATCGCCGTTCGCGCCGTAATGACCCCAGTAGAGCTCGGGGTGGGCATTGAAGATCTGCAGTCCGCTCAAGAGAAGGAAGCTCAGGCAGAGAACGTTCAGCCAGTGCGTAAGCCGGGTCACAACGGAGTGGCGGCGGATGAAGATCGTCCGAGGATATTGAACATTGTCATTGGAGGCGTCTTCGCTCATCTCAGCGTCTTTCGTCTGTGACATCTCACGGCTGCAGATCAAGCAGCATCGATCTGTAGTCGCTGGCCGATGCATTGGGGCGGCTGCTCCGGCCAGTGACGACGTGGCTTTACATGGGGGGAACCACGCCATTCTTGCCGACCACAACCTGATGAGCGATGGGGCCGGCTGCAGATTTCTCGGCGGTGATGAAGACCACGGCGCCGGGAACGAGATCATCCTTGGTTGCAGCAGCAATGGTCACGACAGGTGTCCCATCCGGAATGGCGATCTTCTTTTCCTTGCCGTGATAGGTGACGGTGACGGTCCGACCATCGACGCCTTTGACGGCATCGGCGACCGTCGCATTGGTCATGCTGCTGTCGGGCTTCAGATCCCAACCGTAGCTGCCTTCGCCAAGACCCTTCATCGCCGGCGGGAAGATCAGGACTTCGAGCGCGCCATCGCCACCGCTGGCCTTTGGCAAGGATGCGATGCCGACAAAATCACCCGGCTTGATGTCGGCGACTTTGGCATCTGCGACGCTTGCCACTTTCCAGTCGTCGGCCAGGGCGACATCGACGGTCTCGCCTTCGCGCGTTTTCACCTTGAGCGTGGATCCCGCATAGGTGACGATGCTGCCGCGGACATGGATCGGCGCGGCTTTCTGATCTTCGGCATAGACGGGTGCCGCAAGGGTTGTCACAGAAAAAATGCTGGTCAGCCCAAGGGCCAAGGCGGGGAACACGTTCTTCATTCGATTCTTCCTACTAGTTGGTAGTTTTGAGGGCGCGATTTGCCTGAGTAGCCTGGCCACGCAGGATTAGTGAGAAACGGTTGGGGTCATTCGGTCCAGCGCGGGCGTCAGTATTGTGCTGAATACCTCCGGCTTCCCGTAGGCTCTCGCAGAGAGCATTGCGCCGTATACCGTCGCCAGAAATGCTTCGGCTTCGACGTGAGGCTCACTGGTGAGGTCCAGGGAGCCTTCCCTGGAGCCACGCTCCATGACCGACGTCAGCCACGAGGAGATAAAGCGAAAGAATGCCGTAACCTCTGTTGCGACTTCCGGTGGAAGGGATGGCAGTTCACTGGCAAGCAGGGCGCAAACACAATAAGGTCTGCTCGCATCCTCGATGCATTTCGCCCAGTGGTTCGCATAGATTTTAAGGATGTCCAATGCGTCTGGAACGTTCTGTTCAAGGGCCGCCACGCTCGCCTGGCCATCTTCCCGATAACGCTTGACCAGCTCACGCACCAGGTCGACCTTGCTGGGGAAGTGATGGTGGATGCTGGCCTTGCGGATGCCGACGACCTCCGAGATATCGGCGTAGCTGAAGCCATTGTAGCCGCCGCTCATGATGAGGTTTCGGGCGGTGGCCAGGATATCGTCGGAGGTGGTCGAAAGATTGCTCATGCGAACTGTCTACCTTCTAGTAGGCAGAACGTCAATGGAAAAAGTTCAACATTCTGCCGTCATCCGTCTGTCGAAACTGTGACGGCTTTCCACGCTTCGATCTCCTCCTGCAAACGATCGATCCGCGCTGTGACGTGGCGGAGGGCATCGCTGCCAAGGAGAAGTTGCGGTGGAGGATTGTCAGAACCGACGAGTCTCAGAACGGCAGCAGCCAGCTTTTGCGGATCACCGAGCTGCTTGCCGCTCACGGCCTGTCGGGCCTCGCGGATCGGATCAAACAGGCTGTCGTAATCCGCAATAGACCTCTTTGTGCGGATCATGGAACGCCCCGCCCAATCTGTCCGAAATGAGCCCGGGCAAAGGGTTGTCACATGAATGCCGAACGGCGCCATTTCCGAACGCATGACCTCGGAAATACCCTGAAGCGCGAACTTGCTGCCGCAATAGTAAGCGATGCCAGGCATGGTGATCATGCCGCCCATCGACGTGACGTTGACGATAAAGCCGCGGCGGCGCTCACGGAACCTCGGAAGAAAAGCCTTGGCCACCGCGACGGCGCCAAACACGTTCACGTCGAACTGGCGGCGCATCTCATCGATCGGCGATTCCTCGAGTACGCCCTCGTGCCCGTATCCTGCATTGTTGATCAGCACATCGACTGGGCCGTGTTCTTCCTCCGCTTGCTGAATCACGTCCGGGATGCGGTCGAAATTGGTGACGTCGCAAAGGACCGGGTGAAGTGCGGGGAGCGTGGTTGACAACACTTCACGCGAGGCCTCGGAGCGGACGGTCCCGATGACCGTGTGGCCGGCTTCGATGGCGGCAGTGGCGATGGCCAGCCCGATGCCCGAATTCGCTCCTGTAATGAAGAAGGTCTTGCCCGACATTTTCGAAACTCCTTGATCAATCGTGCACGTGCCAGATAATATCAAGGGACAGGTAGATCGATTGCGAACTCTCTGAGATTGTTGTCAAATCCTATGAATGGCACAAAACGGCATTCCACACATGAAGGACTCGTCGCACTGGCCGGACAACTTGCCCCGCGTATCGGGTACAATCAAACTGCGGTCAGTTCTGTCCGTATCCTGCGCACCGAGGCGGTGCTGAACGACATTCCAGTCCTCTACAAGCCTGGGGCCGTGTTCGTATTGCAGGGGAGCAAGCAGGGTATTCTCGAAGGGGAAGTCTACCTCTACGACGAGGACCATTATCTTGCCGTCTCGGTGCCGGTCCCATTCCGGATGACGTCCAAGGCCAGTCCACAGCGGCCACTGCTAGCGGTCTATCTGGAGTTCGATATGCAGTTGGCGGCTGAGATCGCCATGCAGGTCGAAAAACTTGCCGGTCCCGCAGACGCCAAGCCGAGAGGGCTCCTCTCGAGCAGAATGGATAGCGGTATCGAAGACGTCCTGCTGCGCTTGCTGACGGCTCTCGGCAGCCCGGTCGAGGTCGCCGTGCTTGGAGACTCCATCCTGCGTGAACTGCAGTACCGGGTCATGGTCGGCCCCCAAGGCGGCGCGGTCATCGCGGCTCTACAGCGAAAAGGGACGTCCGGAAAACTGGTTGAGAGCGTGGCGTGGCTGCGGCAGAACTACGCCGGCGAAGTTGCCGTCGCGGATCTGGCCAGAGAGGTGGGCATGAGCGTTCCTTCCTACCACGTTCATTTCAAGAACCTGACAGGCTCAAGTCCGATGCAATACGTGAAGGCGATGCGCCTGCATGAGGCGAGACTTTTGATCGCCCGCCAGAGCGGGACGATCGCGGAGGTGGCAGCTTCAGTTGGCTATGTCAGCCCGGCGCATTTCAGTCGCGATTTCAAACGGCATTTCGGGCGTACCGCATCGGAAGAGGTGAAGTGGGTCCAGCAGCACCTTGGAGAACAGGTCTGACCATTGCCCGGGACTCTTTCGCAAGCCGGTCGAATAGTCAAAATGGGCGGCACGTCATTGCAAAGCAGCTCGAAGGGCGGCTTCGCAATGAACCAGGGTTGTATCGAAGACGCGGACGCCCACATTATCCTGGTTCAGCAGCATCCCTACCTCCGTGCACCCAAGGATAAGACAGTCGCAGCCTCGATCGATCAGTCGCTGCGCAATCAGTTCATACGTCGAGCGACTTTCCTCGCGAACAACATCGCGGCACAGCTCGTCATAGATGATGCGATGGGTTTCCGCTCGATCGTCGGCCTCAGGAATTGTTGGCGACAGCCCTCGAGCGGTCAGGCGATCGGTATAGAAGTTCTGTTCCATCGTGAAGGCGGTCGCCATCAGCCCCGGCCTGCGAAAACCGCTGTCAAGGATAGCTGTCGCAGTTGCGTCCGCGATGTGTACGAACGGTATCGACACCCCGCCCAAGATCTTGTCCGCCACCTTGTGCATGGTATTCGTCGCCATGATGAGGAGGTCGGCACCTCCGCGCTCCAGAGCAATGGCTTTTTCATTCAGGATATTTGCCGCCGCATCCCAATCGGAGGATGCCTGTAGCTTTTCGATCTTTTCGAAGTCAACAGATCGTATGAGAAGCTCCGGCGAATGCAGTCCGCCGAGCCTCTCACGCGTAAGCCTGCAAAGTTCACGATAATAAATCTGGGTCGAGGCCACGGACATTCCACCAAGTATGCCGATCGTCTTCATAGGCTTTTTCCATATTCACGTGTTTCGTCTGTTGCCGCCAAACCGGCGCTTGACCAGAAATCAGGCCCGCTCCTGCCGCCAAGCTCGGCACCAACACCATGTCGTCAGGAAGACCCAACGACAGAGGCCGCTATTTCCAAGGCGTGTATATTCCTTGATTGTCTCCCATTTTTGCAGCGCGAATGAATATGAATCATGGCGTGGTACCTCAAAGTTTCCGTTTCGCTTTGTAGAGAAATGATGGTCTGCCGGTGACCGACCGAGACTGTATGAATGGTCACGCCGTCAGCGGACGAGCCAATGATTAAACCCAGCAATATTCGTGTTCATCGCCGGACCGCTTTGTTCGATGAAAGGCCGGCGGAAAACCATCCGGCGACGAGAAGACAGATTGCTATCGCGATTGCTGCGACGCTGTACGCCCGGCCGATGGAATCGACGTCCGTTGCAGACCCCAAAATCGAGAAGAACAACCCGCCGACGACTGCCGCCGCGAATGCACCGCCAATCTGAAGCATCGAGTTGACGAGGCCGGAGGCCAATCCGGACTCTGTTCTGCCGACCCGTTGCACGACACTTTTCAAAAGGTTTGGAAGCGCGATCCCCTGCCCGATCCCGATGAGAAAGAGCGCAGGAAAGAGGAATTGCGCATGATCACTTGAGATCAGGGCCGCTGTTGCAAACAAGCCGCCAGCTTGCAGCCCCATGCCAACGGCAGCGGAATATCTTCCGAAGACGCTGAGGATGCGCTCGCTTGCGAAAGGGCCAAGGACAAAACCGACTGCCGCGGGAAGGATCGCCAGCCCGGCCTCGAAAGGTGTGCGACCAAGGCCGCTCTGCTCGTATACCGAGAATACCAGCCAGAATGCTGCGAGCGAATAGAAAAATAGGGCAGCTATCAGCCCGCGCTTCAATCCCGGAACTTCAAGCAGGCTCGGTGCAAGGATGGGATCTCCTCCCGCCGCCTCCAGGTTTCGCTCATGGCGCCAGAATAGCAGAAAAAGCAGCGGGGAAGCGGCAAGCATCAGAAGCAACCAGATCGGCCACCCCTGCTCCCGGCCCTCGATCAGCGGCGCGATCAGTGCAAAAAGCGCCAGCGCAATCAGCAATGCACCGCCCAGATCCAGTTTGCTTGGGTGCTCCGATCGGGTTTCGCGCAACATGATAGAGGCGGAGGGCGCGGCGATCGCGATCACCGGAAGGTTGATCAGAAAGATGGCCCTCCATCCAAGACCGAAGATATTCAGTGCAATCAGCGCTCCACCGAGAAACAGACCAGCCATCGATGCGACACCGAATGTCAGGGCGTAAAAGCTGAGCGCCTTTGATTTTTCGTGGTCTGGGAAAATTGCATTTATTGACGCCAGAGCCTGCGGTGCCATGATTGCCGCAGCGAAGCCTTGAAGGACCCGGCCGACGATCAGCACCGATGGAGACCAGGCAAATCCGCATAAGGCGGATGCGGCGGCAAACGCTACCATTCCAGAGAGAAAGACATTCCGGCGACCATAGAGATCTCCAAGCCTGCCACCGGTGATCAGCATGACCGCATAGGTGGTGGCGTAGCCTGAGATAATCAGCTGCATTGTCGATGCAGAAGCCCGGAAGTCGTCCCGGATCGAGGGCAGCGCCACGTTGACGATGAAGAAATCGAGTGGCGGCAAAAAAGCCCCGGCCAACAGGATGACCAGCGCGACCCATCTGCGCGGATCGAGCTTGTCTTCGGGGTTGCAGGAACGTTCCACATTTATCTCCTTGAAGTCCGTAAACGTCCGCCGAAAAGCGGTCGCAACGACAGTATTTAGGAACCATTCAGTTCCAAATTGAAGTCAGTCAAGCGCCTTTAAGGCAAAGTCGATCATGGCCCTCGTCTCCTCGCGATCCGCTCCTACCTTGCCCAGGACCCGCATGCCCTGGATCTGGCAGACGAGGAACCTCGCAAGTGTCCGCTCGTCCAACGCGGGATCAATTTCGCCTGCAGCTTGAGCCCTGATAATCGTGGCTGCATAAAGGTCCTGCAGTCGTCGAAACAGGCGGGAAATTCGAGCTGAAACTTCTTCATCTGCTGGAAGCATCTCGACAGCTGTCAAGACAACAAAACATCCGCGCAATCCCTCTTTGCCGGAAGAAAAGTGAACCTGCTGCGAAAATGCTGCGCGAATTGCGCCTTTTGGCGATGGGTTGGAATGCAGCGTTTCGCCCACCGTGCGAACGGCATCCTCGATATAGACGTCAAGAGCACTGAGATAGACGCCCCGCTTGTCTACAAAAGCTTTATAGAAACTGCCTCTGGACAGATCCATGCCTTCGAGCAGGTCGGGAAGAGACGCATCGTGATATCCACGTTCCCAGAATACGCCCATCGCCTTGCGAACTGCATCATCGAGTTCAAATTCGCGAGGGCGACCAACGGAGGGGGATGTCTGAGTGCGTTTGGCCATGCGGGCTATATGGAACCATTTGGTTCCGAATGCAAGGGATATTTTCGGAACTTCAGGGGGGACACGGCTGGATGAAACTGGAAACAATGGTCTGAGCAGCCGAGGCCAGCGATCCTGAAGAAACAAGTCCCTGCTCCCCGGAAATCAATCAGTCGAGGCGACATCGATGCCGTCAGCAACGCCATCGAGCTGCCCTGGGAGCAACGGACAGGCCGAGGGCCAGATCGACCGCCTCAAGCCCTTCAAGCGCGCAATGTATGGTCGGGCAGGTGCCGAGGGCCGAATGCTACCACCCTCCACACAAAGTGAGGAACAACCCGGTTAACGCAACGACATGAGCCCGTTCTGCGAACGAGCATGAAGTGGCGCCACGGTTTCAGTGTGCGGCGCCTGGTTCCTCGTGTGCCCTCACGATGGCGTCCGCTTCCTTGCCGTATAGCTCCTCGAAGTGATCGAAGGTCTTGGAAAAGTAACCAATGCCCTGCGTCGCCGAGCGCAGCGCCCGGGCCAGATCGTCAAGTGCACTGCCCGGAACAAGCGCCCGGAAGATGTCCCATCCCTTGGCGGTTTCATCCCGGTCGAAGCCGAGAACCTGACCCTTGAGGGCGGAGACGATCTGGACGAGGCTGCCGGAATAGATCGACGGAATGTGAATTTCGCTGCGGAACACCGGTTGCATCAAAACCGCCGACCCTTCCGATAGCGCCTGTCGCACTCCCATTCTCGACGCAGTCCTGAAGGCGTGTTCCGAACTGTCGACGGCATGGTGCTGACCATCGAACAGCGTTACGCCGACATCGATGACCTGGAAGCCGAGCGGCCCTTTCTCCATCGCTTCGCGCGCGCCGGCTTCGACGGCAGGGATGTAGTTGCGCGGAACGACCCCACCCTTGACGGTTTCGCTGAAGGTGAAACCCCGGCCGCGCTCGTTGGGGCGGATGCTGAGCTTCACATCCGCGAATTGTCCGGCGCCGCCGGTCTGTTTGCGATGCCGGTAGTGAACCTCGGAGGGCTTGGCGATCGTCTCGCGGTAGATCGGACTGGGCGTTCGATCGGTTACCTCGATGTGGAAGACCTCGGACAGGGTTCGGCAGAGATCGCGCAGATGGACCGGTCCCTGGGCGCGGACGAGCTGGGCGCCCGTGCCTTCCTCCTGCAAAACGACAAGACCGCGATCCGTCTCGGAAAGTTTTGCCAGCGTTTCGGAGAGCTTGTTTTCATCGCGGTCGCTGCCCGGGACCAGGATCCTTTCAAGCATCGGCGTCGGTGGCTCGGTCCATTCGGGCGGGGCGATCGTCGCGTCTGATGTCAATAGCGACGGGACGGGCAAGTGGTCGGACTTGACCGTCGCGAAGACATCTCCCGGTGCAGGCGTGATCGCCGAGCTGGACCGTCCGTTTGCAGGATCCTGCACGGCGCCGAGGCTGGAGCCGCCCAGTGATGCGCCTTGCCGCAGTCCCTCGCCAAACGCACGCACCAGCACCGTCTTGCCGATATTCTGACGATGATAGGCATGGAAGCTCACGGCGGTCAGCTTGTTTTCATCGACATTGCCCGCACGCGCCAGGCGCTGTCTGAGAATCGTGACCGGCGGCGCCTCGTGGCGCAGCGCCTTCATCAGCCGCATCATGCCGTTGCCGTGGCTTGCGGCACCGATCAGGACCGGAATGATCCTGTTTTCGCTCAGAACCCGCGATGAAATGGCATAGAGGGCGTCGCTGGGCGGCTCGCGATCCTCGACCAGTTCCTCGAGAAGCCAGTCATCGAATTCGGACAGGTGTTCCAGCAGCTCGCTGCGCGCTTCGTGCTCGCGCTCGGCAGCGCTTTCGGGGATTGCGATCAGCGCCGAAGTCTGGCCTTCGCGGTAGCGCCACGCCCGTTCCGAAATCAGATCGCAACTGCCGATGACCCTGTCTCCCTCGCGGATCGGGATCTGGCGAAGCAAAAGCGTGTGGTTGGCGTAGTCTTGAAGCGCGGCGATCACGTCCCTCAGCCGCCCTCTCGGTTCGTCCATCCGGTTGACGAAGAGGATGCACGGCGTCCCCGAGGCTTCGACGATCCGCAGATAGGGCGCGGCGAGCACAGCCTCCTCCGGTGCCGATGAAACGCACAGGATGCAGGCGTCGCTGGCAAGAAGCGCGTGCTGCACATGCGCCAAGGCTTCGTTCGGTCCTGGCGCATCAAGCGCGCACCACGCCTCGTTTCCAAAGGTGAATTCCGTGAGGTTCAGTCCATAAGGGGAGCTGGATTTTCTCGGCGTTCCCTCCAGCGAGCCGAGCCTTTCCACGACTGTCGATTTTCCCGTCTGCGAGGGTCCAAGCACGGTAAAGCAGCGCATCGGCATTCCTCCAACTGCCATAAACACAATTCTCAGCCGTCATAGGATGCCCTGAACCGCGGCAAGGCGCCAGAGGTGTTCAGTCTCACAACGCTTTGACCTATAGACGTAGGAGCTGTTCTCGAATTGTCAGCGACTACAAAACTCGGTCTTTGACAAACGGCATTCAAAGGCAACTGTATCGAAGCGACGACTGCTGTCAGCTTTGGTTTTGCTGTCAATAACCGCCCTGCGCCTCTGAGCTGGGTCATCTTACTGACTATGGAGCCAGGACATTGTTATCAATAAAGTCGACAAGGAACGACGGACCTCGCTAAGACGAGGCACTTCGAGAGGGTATCGCCGCCCCCTTGCTCCGCTACACGATCCATGCCTCTATTTAACCTTAGAGGGGTGAGCTTCAACGTCATGGCATCACGCACGAAGATAGCCGCTTCGCGGCAGCGCGGAACTGAGGTCGACCTCCATCCCCAAGCGACAACGGAAGGCTTGAGGATGAGTGTTGCGCGCAAGAATTCAACTCGGGTTGGCCCCGGCTACCCACAGGTCGTTGTGCTCGTCGGCGCGACGGGCGATCTCTCAAGGCGCAAACTACTGACCGGGCTGTTCCACCTCACCAATGCGGGCTTCATCCCAGGATGTCGCATTATCGGCGTCTCGCTCGACGACATCGATGCCGATGCCTTCCGCACCATCGCCCGTGACTCACTGGACAAATTCCTGACTCGCAAGTTCTCGCCGTCCGAATGGGAAGCATTTGCCGCATCGCTCGACTATGTTCCGCTCGCTGCCGGCGCCAATGCTCTCAAGGAAGCGGTCGATAGAGCCGAGAAAGCACTGGGCGCCGAGACGCGGCGCGTGCATTATTTATCCGTGCCACCAAGCGCCGCCCTTCCGGCCGTGCAACTTCTCGCCCAGGCCGAGCTGACTGAACGCTCCCGTATCATCATGGAAAAGCCCTTCGGCACGGACCTTGCCAGTGCCGTTGAACTGAACAACAAGCTGCACGAGGTGTTCGACGAGAAGCAGATATTCCGCATTGACCATTTCCTCGGCAAGGAGCCGGCGCAAAACATCCTGGCCTTCCGATTTGCCAATGGCCTGTTCGAACCAATCTGGAACCGCAACTTCATCGACCATGTCCAGATCGACGTTCCGGAGACGCTCGGCCTTTCCACTCGCGCCGCCTTTTACGAGACCACCGGCGCCTATCGTGACATGGTGGTGACCCACCTCTTCCAAATCCTCGCCTTCATGGCGATGGAGCCGCCCACTGCCCTTGAGCCTGCGCCAATCTCGGAAGAGAAGAACAAGGTGTTCCGCTCCATGTTGCCGATTGAGCCGCGCGACGTGGTGCGCGGTCAATACATCGGCTACCGTAAGGAGCCTGGCGTCGATCCCGAAAGCGACACGGACACCTTCATCGCCCTGAAATGCGCCATCGACAACTGGCGCTGGGCTGGCGTGCCCTTCTACCTGCGTACCGGCAAGCGCATGGCAGAGGGGCAGCGCATTATTTCGATCGCATTCCGCGAGCCCCCGAAATCGATGTTCCCTCCGGGCTCTGGCGTGGGGGCACAGGGCCCTGACCACCTTACCTTCGACCTTGCTGATGCCTCCAAGGTCTCGCTGTCCTTCTATGGCAAGCGCCCTGGACCGGGCTTCCGGCTCGACAAGCTCTCGCTGCAATTTGCCATGAGCGAAACCGGCCTGATTGGCGAAGTTCTGGAGGCCTATGAGCGTCTGATCCTCGACGCCATGCGCGGCGACCACACGCTGTTCACTACGGCCGAGGGTATTGAGCGGCTCTGGGAGGTTTCCCAATCTCTCCTCGATAACCCGCCGCCCGTACGCCTCTACGACCAGGGCGGCTGGGGGCCGAAGTCGATCCACCAACTCATTGCCCCGCACGCCTGGCGCCTACCGTTCGAGCGCGCCTGGAGGGATGCGGCAAAGCGTGATTGAGGGTCAACCGTTGGATCGGTGCCGGCGACCAGAATGGCGCCGACCAATTGCCAAAGATCCCAATGCCAGATTGCGCGCAGGTGGCCGAAGCGGTTCAACCGCTCCAAACATGCCGAGAGCTCGTCTGCGCCTGCAGCGCCGCGAAAGCTCGGAGGCTGGACTATTTTCGCTTTCGTTCCGGCGCCAGCACGAAATCGTGCTCGACCTGCCAGAATGATCCTGCGAAACCGAGCTCCCTTGCCCTTGTGGGGTCGTCCATCAGCTTGAATTCGGCCAGCAAACTCTCCTTGACGCCGAAGACCGCATCGGAATGGATGTAGCGATCGTCGGGATCGAAAATATGGGTCGTCAGCGTCTCAAACCCGTCCGCCTTGATAATATAGTGCAGATGGGCAGGTCGGTAGGGGTGACGGCCGAGCGCACCGAGCAATTTACCCACGGGACCATCGTCTGGGATCGGATAGTATTTCGGCTTCACCGCGCGGAACCAATAGAGCCCGTCCTTGCCGGTGCGGAATACACCGCGCAAATTGAAATCGGGCTGGATTCCCTTCTGCTGGACGTCATAGAACCCTTCGTCGTTCGCCTGCCAGACGTCGAGCACCGCATTTTCGATCGGGCGGCCTTCAGTATCGAGGATTCGGCCGCTGATCACCATGTCCTCACCCTTTTGGTCGAGGCAGATATTGGCGCCCATCGGCAGTTCCGGCGCATCCGCGACATGGAAGGGGCCGAGAACCGTGCTTTCGGACGCGCCCGATGGTTTACGGTTGTTGATTGCGTCGACCAACATCGATACGCCGAGCACGTCCGACAGCAGAATGAATTCCTGCCGCCAGTCGGTGCAGGTGTGACCGGTGCGGGTGAGAAAGAGGATCGCTTCCATCCATTCGTCCTGGGTCGGCTCCAGCTCTTTCACCGCCTCATGCAGCTTGCGGGTCACCACCTCCATCACCTGCTTCAGCCGCGCATCGCGTGCATTGGTGTTGCGGCCGGTGACGACCTCGACAGAGTTTTCCTCAGTGAAATAGCCTTTTTCTTCGATGCTCATCGTCGCCTCACCGATCCAGAATTGCTCTCAATACACGACGCAGCTCGTTTTCCGGATCGGCGACTGCGGCATGCGAACGCCAGCCGACATGATGGTCCGGACGCACGAGCAGAACGCCGGCATCGCGGATTTCGCGGGCGCGCGCCCAGTCTCCCGTCAGGTCCTGCCATTCCTGCCTCGGGCCGATCTTATGAGCCGTGATCGGCAGGCCGAACTCCTTCGACAAAGCCCTCGCCGCCGCAATCCAGCCGTCACCACCGATACCGGTCAACAGGGTGAAGACGCCATGACCGGTGAGATCGAGGCTCGAAACTTTCCTGCCGCTGTCGTTGAACAGCCAGGCATGCGGCAGCCGCGCGCCCGGCCACGTCGTCGGTTGGAAATGCAGCTCGGCATCCTTCTCGTAGGCTGGCTCCGGCTGCCCGTCCTTGATGACGGCATTCGAAGCGTAGCGATGGTTCATCTCCACGCCATGCGCGTCGAACTCGTAGACCTTATAGGCGATCGCCTCGCGGATTGCCGTGCGCTGGCGTTCGGCATCGGCGGTATCATCGCAGCGCGCATCCATGTTCTGCTGCATTTTCACCGGATCGACGGAATCGAGCAGACCCAGCGACTTGAAGATCGGGCCGAATTCCTCGATCGACTTGTTGGCGCGGGTAACGATCTGCTTGGCGACTGGCGCACGTTCGGCCTGGTAGCTCTCGAGCAGGGCCATGCCCGCCTGACCCTTAAGGACCAATGCGAGCTTCCAGGCGAGGTTGAAGCCATCCTGGATCGAGGTGTTGGAGCCGAGGCCGTTCGAAGGCGGATGGCGATGGACGGCATCACCCATGCAGAACACCCGACCGTTCGACACGCTCGTCGCGTACATGTTGTTCACAGTCCAGGTCGAGACGGATTTGATCTTCGGCTTGAGATCGGCAACGCCGACCAGTTCGCGCACGACCTTGGTGGCGAAAGCATCGTCGACCTGAGGCGCGGGCTGATTGATGTCGTAGCCCCAGACGATCAGCCATTCGTTCCATGGCCGCACCATGCGCACAAGGCCCATGCCGATGCCGCCGACATCGGCGCCGGGCTGCAGCACCCAGTAAAGCACCGACGGGCGATGGGCGACATAGCGCGAGAGATCAGCCTCGAACAGAATGTTCATCGAGCCGGCAACACCCATCTTGCCTTCGAAGGTCAGATTGGCATGCTCCGCCACCTTGGAGTTGCCGCCATCGGCGCCGATCAGGAATTTCGAGCGGATAACCAGCTCCCTGCCGGTCAAGCGGTCGAGACAGGTGGTCGTGACCCCTTCGGCATCCTGAACATGGCTCACATACTCGGTCGACATGCGGGCCTGGGCGCCGCGCGAGCAGGCTGTCTTGAACAGCAGCGGCTCCATGTAAGTCTGCGGCAGGTCGTTCATGTGGGCGGGCGATGAAAGAAGGTGCTCGGCACGCGACAGCGGGTGGTTGCCCCAGCTCTGCATGCGGCCGATTTCCTCGCCGGCAACCGCCGTGCAGAAGACATTCTGCCCCATCAAATCCTGTTCGACCGCGAAGAGATAGGCCTCCTCCTCGACGTCGCGACCGAGATCGCGCAGAACCTCCATCGTCCGCTGGTTGGTGATGTGCGCGCGCGGCGTGCTTGCCAGCCAGCGATAACGGTTGATCACCATCGGCTCGAGGCCGTAGGTCGCAAGCAGCGCCGCGGTCGCCGAGCCGGCGGGTCCCGTACCGATGATCAGAACGTCGGTGGTGATGTCAGCCATTTGGCCCTCCCTTTTCATCATGTAGCGTTGATCCGCCTCTCAGCAGGCGACGGACCGGAAAGAGTTCCCAACCGGTACGGCTGGATATGACACCCCACAGACCGCGTGGGGCGCACAGCATCGTGACGATAGCAAGCGCCCCGAGCGCCAGGAGATACCAGGAGCCGTAGCTCGAAAAGGCATTCTGCAGCAGGAAGAAGACCAGCACGCCGACGAGCGGCCCTTCGATGGTGCCGATGCCGCCTATGACGACAATGAACACGACATAGGCGGTCCAGTCGGTGAGCGAGAAGGCGGCATCCGGCGATATGCGCGCCTTCTGCAGGTAGATGAGCGCACCGACCATGCCGGTCACGGAAGCGGTCGCCAGATAGACAAGGATCTTCAGCCGCCGCGCATCGACGCCGAGCGCACGGGCCGCTGTCTCATTGTCGCGCACGGCGGCAAGGCCAAGGCCCTGCTTGCTGCGCAGCAGTCGATAGATGAAGCCGATCGTCAGCGCGACGAGAGCCAGCGCCAGCCAATAGGTGAGCGCATCGGCCGCTGCCGCGGAGCGCATGCCGAACCAGTTCTGCAGCACCGAGATACCGAGCATATCCTTGGTGGCTTCGCGCGGCAGCGAAGTTCCCGTTCCGCCGCCGAGCATCTTCCACTGGGCGAATAGCAACCGCCCGACTTCGGCGATGACCCAGGTGCCGATCGCAAAATAGGGGCCGTAGAGCCGGAAGGAAAAGAATGCGGCCGGCGCTGCGATCAGCATTGCGAAGAGGCCGGCGAGCGGAATGGCAAGGATCGGATCGACACCGGCAAGAATGACGAAGCCGAACAGCGCATAGGCGCCGGAGCCGACAAAGAGCTGCTGCCCGACCGAGATCAGTCCGGCATAGCCGGCAAGCAGGTTCCAACTCTGCGCCAGCGCCAGCATCGTCAGGATGAAGAACAGATCCTGCACGACCCCGCGCGACACCATGAAGGGTGCAGCGGCGAGCGCGGCCGCCGCGACAAGCGAGAGGATGATGAAGATGCTCGAAAGCCGCGTCCGCGTTTCCACCCGCCAGCCCGGCGGTGCAGCAATTTCGGTCGGCATTGTTTCGAAACCCGGAGTCATGGCGCCCTCAATCCACGGCGCGGGGGAAAAGACCGCGCGGCCGGAAGACCAGCACGAGCAGGAAGGCGATATGCCCGGCAAGAATCTGCCATTCGGGATCGACCGCAGCGCCGACCGTCTGGGCAACTCCCAGGATGACGCCGCCTGCAAGCGTGCCCCAGAGCGAGCCGAGACCACCGATGATGACGGCTTCGAAGGCGTAGATCAGCCGCGCCGGCCCAGCCGTCGGATCGAAGTTCGCCCGCATACCGAGATAAAGGGCAGCAACCGTCACGATCATCATCGCAAGGCCGGTCGCGACGGCGAAGATCGTATTCGGCCGAATGCCCATCAGGCTCGCCGTCACCACATCGTCCGAGGTGGCCCGGAAGGCGCAGCCGAGCTCGGTGCGGTAGATGAGCTGGTTGAGACCGACGATGACGAGGACTGCCGAGGCAAAGGTGATGAGCGGCATCAGGCCGGCGCCGACACCCCCGAATTGCAGTGAAGCCGTTTCGAGGGCGCCCGCGGAGATCCGCCGGCTATCGGCCGTGAAGCTCTCCAACAGACCGTTCTGAATGACGATCGACAGGCCGAAGGTGACGAGCAACGGTGGCAGGATGTCGTTGCCAAGGGTTCGGTTCAGCAGGTGATATTGCAACAGCCAACCGACGGCGAACATCAAGGGGGCGGCGATCAGCGCAGCCAGGAAGGGATTGAGCCCCAACAAAGAGACAAGTACCAGGATCAGGAAAGCCGCCAGGACGATGAGATCGCCATGGGCGAGATTGACCAGGCGCATGATGCCGAAGACGAGGCTGAGACCTGCCGCGAACAGCGCATAGAGCCCCCCGAGCAGAACACCTTGCAGAAGCGTATCAAGCCAGTTCATGGGTGTCCGTTCCAAAATAGGCCGCATGGATATCGGCGCGATCGAGTTCTGCGGGGCGGCCTGTCAGGGTGATGCGGCCCTCCATCATGCAGTAGATGCGATCGGCCACCTTCAGCGCCTGGGCGATATCCTGCTCGACGATGACGGTGGCCGCACCCGCAGCGCGGATATGGGAAAAGGCGGCATAAATGTCCTTGATGACCACGGGGGCGAGGCCGAGGCTCAGCTCGTCGCACAGAAGAACCTCCGGATTGGACATCAGCGCCCGGCCGATGGCGACCATCTGCTGTTGCCCGCCCGAGAGCGCCGTCGCCGGATTGCGGCGTCTCTCCTTCAGGACGGGAAATAGCGAATAGATGCTGTCGAGCGCCCAGGGTCCGGCGACGCGGCGGCCATAGCGGCCGATCTTCAGATTTTCCTCCACCGTCAGCGACGGGAACAGCTTCCGCCCCTCCGGCACGAGCGCGATGCCGCGCCGCACGACATCGGATGCAAGCATCGCCCCAATCGGCTCGCCATGGTGCAGGACCATATCGGGCTTGTTGGCGATGACACCGGCGATCGAGCGCATCAATGTCGATTTCCCCGCACCATTGGCGCCGATAATGGCGATGGTCTCGCCGGCCTCGAGCCTGAGATCAACGCCGAGCACGGCCTGGAAATCGCCGTAGGAGGCCGTGAGGCCGCGAGTTTCGATGAGGCTCATCGTCAGACCTCCATCCCGAGATAGATTTCGCGCACCTCGCTCGACGCCATGATCGCGTCGGACTTGCCGATGCCGATCACCCGGCCGAAATTGAGAACGAGGATGCGCTCGGCCACAGCTGTAAGAGCGTGCAGCACATGCTCGATCCAGATGATTGCGATGCCGCGCTGGTGAACCCGCTTGATCGTCGCGACGAGCTGGCGGCATTCGCCTTCCGTCAGACCGCCGGCGATCTCGTCGAGAAGCAACAGCTTCGGCTGGGTGGCGAGCGCACGCGCCAATTCCAGCCGCTTGCGTTCAAGCAGGGTCAACGATCCGGCAGGCACATTGGCTTTGGCGATCAAGCCGGTCTCGACAAGGATGTCCGCGCACGAAGCCGAGACGTCGCTTTCCCTCGCCTTGGCACCGAAAGCACCGGCAACCAGCAGGTTTTCATAGGCCGTCAGACGCGCGAAAGGCTGCGGGATCTGGAAGGTGCGGCCCATGCCGGCAAGGCAACGTTGCATCGGCGGCACATGGGTGACATCGCGGCCGTCGAACCGGATCGATCCTCCGGCAACGGAGAGATTGCCGTTGATAAGGTTGAACAGCGTCGATTTACCGGCGCCGTTCGGCCCGATGACTCCGAGCGCCTCGCCAGGCTCGACAGAGAAGCCGATATCCTCGGCGACGACGAGCGCGCCGAACGCCTTCGAGACTCCCTTCAATTCCAGTAGGGGCATTGTCGTTCTCCGTTGGAGGCCGCCCGACCGAGTGCCGGGCAACCCTGCTTTCACGCAAGGGCTTCGAGCTTGCCGCCAAGCGGAACGTTCGGCGCCAGGCCGTTTTCGACGACGACGAGATCATAGCCGCCGCCGGATTTCAGCCGCCATTGGCCGCCGACCAGCGGCGTCTTGGCGACATTCTTTTGCGCGAACGGCGGCAGCTTCTCATTGCCCCAGGCAACCGGCCCGACGAGCGTGTCGAGCTTGGTTTCGCCGATCGCCTTGGCGACGGCATCGGCATCGCCCGCATCCTCGCTCCGCGTCATGATATCGACGGCGAGCTCGAACAGTGCATGGGCAAAGCCGATCGGCTGGGTCCATGGGCGTCCGGTTGTCTTGGTGAAGGCAGCCGCCACGGCGGCAGCGGTCTCGCCCGTCAGCGACGATTTGAACGGATGCGTCGGGGTCCACCAAACCTCGGTCGAGAGATTGTGCCCGGCATTTCCCAACGCTTCGACGGTCTGCGGGAAGAGAAGCGCCTTGCCGATCGAGGCGACCTTCGGCTTCAGGCCTTGCTGCTTGGCCTGGTTCCAGAAAGTGGTGAGGTCGGGGGGGATCATCACCCCGGTCAGGATATCGGTGCCTGCCTGCTTGAAGGCATTGATCTGCGCCGAGAAATCATCCGTCAGATTCTGGTAGCGGCCGGTATCCGTCAGCCCGTAGCCGAGCTTTTCCAGGACCGGCGGGAAGCCGACGACCTTGTCGCCCCAGGCATTGCCGTCACCATCATTCGGGAACAGGCCACCGACCTTTTTATTCGTCTCGATTTGGCTCCACATGCCGGTAAAGACGGCGATGATATCCTCAAGGCCCCAGAAGAAATGATAGGCGTAATTGAAGGGCTTCCAGGAGGCCGGATCGCCGGGATTGCCCTGCTGGCCGATGAACCAGGGCTGCCACGGCGCGACCGTGGAAATGCAGGGCATCTCCTCGCCCTCGCAGGTCGTGGAAACCGGATTGGTCGTCTCCGGTGTCGAGGATACGAGCATCAGGTTGATCTGGCTGTCGACGATCAGCTCCTTAGCGACTTCGGCGGCGCGGTTCGGGTTCGACTGGCTGTCCTTGACCACGACCTCGTAGTTCAGGCCCTTTGCCTTCGTTGTCGCCAGGAAGGCATCGATGACGAACTTGTCGGCTTCGCCGAAAGCGGCGAGCGGCCCCGTCTGCGGGCTGACATAGCCGAGCTTGATTGCCGCATTCTTGGCAATCGCCGGCATGGGCAGGCCCGAGGTTGCAATCAATGCGCCGCCGGCCGCCGTCGTCTTCAGAAAATCGCGTCTTGTGAACATGTTTCCTCCTCCCATTGTCTCTCCTCCCAAAGAGTGCGCCCGCAGGCGCCTGTGTCTCATTCCATAGGCCGTCGGCCCTCCCAAGCGTCCTGCAGAAGCTGGCGGATCGCACTCCGTTCGATCGGCCGCGGATTCCAGTAGGGATTCTCGACAGCGATCGCAGCCGCGCGATCGAGATCGATTTCTGTCAGCCCGAATTCCTTGAGCGATAGGGGCGATCCGATCGCCCTGGCGAAATCCCAGAGCCCGCCACCGATGGCGCCGCCGAAAATCTCGGCCGCTCCTGCCAGCTCCGATGCCGCGGCTGCGGCATTGAAAGCGGCCGTATGCGGCAGCATCACCGCATGGGTTTCGGCATGCGGCGTATCGAAGGAACCGCCGAGCGTGTGACAAATCTTGTGATGCAACGCCATGCCGACCGTGCCGAGCACCGAGCCGCAGAGCCAGGCGCCGTAAAGGGCATCGCTGCGCGCCTCAGCGTTCTTCGGATCGTTGACGATAACCGGCAGGCTTCGGGCAAAGGCGCGCAGGCCTTCCAGCGCCATCAGGCTCGAAATCGGATTGCGGTCTTGCGCGTAAAGCCCTTCGACGGCATGGGCCATGGCGTTCAGCCCACTCGTCACGCTCATGGCGACAGGCAGGCCGAGCGTCAGCGCGGGATCGTAAATCACGATCTCCGGCAATATCCTGGCATCGCGCACCGTCGTCTTGCGGCCGCCTTCGGTCTGCCCGAGGATCGGCGTCACCTCCGACCCGGCATAGGTCGTGGGAATGACGATCTGGAGAAGATCGGTGCGATAGGCAATCGCCTTGCCGAGCCCCGTTGTCGATCCGCCGCCGAGGCAGACGACGCAGTCCGCCGCGGTTTCCTCGACCACCCGCATCGCCGCCTCCGTCACCTCGACGGGCGTGTGCATGGTCGCGCCTGAGAAGACGCCGCAGGCAAGCGGCTCGATCTCTTCGGCCAGCGCCTGTGCATCAGCCTTCTGCTGCGGCGTCGAGAGGATCAGGGCCCGCTTGCAGCCGGCTTTGGCGACCCATTGCGCGACCCGGTTGCGGCTGCCGGCACCGAAGACGATTTGGGCGGGACTGCCCGCATAGGAAAAATCCTGGGTCATGCCGCCCTCCCCGGCTTTGCTCGCACCATCACGAAGGTGAGGCTCAACGCCTTGGCGCGCTGTCCATCGATCTCGGACGGCTCGAAGCAGGCAATGAGCTCGGGCCGCACGCCGAAGAGGGCGTCTTCGCCAAGGTGTGGATCGCTCGCATCGTAAATCTGGGTGGTGATCGTCTCGAAGCCCTTGGCACGAACGACGAAATGCAGGTTCGCCGGGCGGCGCAGCGGATAGCCCGCCTCGGCGAGCAGCCGCCCGACCGGGCCATCGTCCGGCACGCCATAACCCGACGGCATGACGGAGCGGTAATGGAACCGTCCGTTGATATCGGTATGGAAGAGGCCGCGCAGATTATGTTCCGGCTGCAAATCCGGCTGCTGGTTCTCGTAAAAGCCCTCGGCATTCGCCTGCCAGGTTACGACCTCGGCGCCTGCGATCGGCAGGCCATCGAGATCCTGCACCCGCACGGACACCGCCAGCGGCTCGCCGATCCCGTCGAGCGAGATCGAAGAACCCGATACCCTTTCTGGGGCATCATTGCGGAAAAACGGTCCGCGAATGGTATTCGGCGTCGCCGCTTTCGGCCGCCGCGAATTGATTTCCTCGACCAGGGCCGACGCGCCGATGAGATCCGACAGAAGCACCCATTCCTGTCGCCGCTCGTCCGAGGCATGGCCGACATCGGTCAGGAAGGCAACGACCTTGCGCCACTCGTCCTGGGTCGGGCGAAACTGCTTGATGAGATCATGAACATGGATGACGGCGGCAGCGATCAGCCGTGAAAGATTGCCGTCACTGCCAGCGGAGAAGCGTTCCGAGAAAACCTCCGCCGACGTCGCCTCGCTGAATGTGAGCGCCTTTGCCCGCTCCGCCATGCTCATCCTCCACGATCTCACGTGTACCCGAGGTTGATACTAACAGCCGGAATTGCATGGATTGATGATTTTGTTGCAAAACAATATAACGGATCGTTATGAAGTTCGATGAACGTCACCTGATCCAGCTTGCCGCCGTCGTCAAAACAGGCGGCGTAACCGAAGGCGCGGCCTTGCTGGGCCTCGCTCAGCCTGCCGTTTCCCGCACCTTGTCCATGCTGGAGAAGCGCGTGGCCGAGCCGCTCTTCGTCAAGGGTCGCCGGCCATTGCAGCCGACGCCGTTTGGTCTTTCGCTCGCCGAACACGGCCTCGTCATGCTCGCAGCCTCACGCAAGGCCTCCGATCTCGTCGAAAGCTTCCGCGTCGGCAAGAGCGGCGTCGTACGGATCGGCGGCACGCCCTTCTTCATGGATGCGCTGATTGCCGGGCTGTGCGCGGAGTTTCAGACAAGCCGTCCGGACGTGCGGATCGATCAAAGCTACGGTTATTTCCCGGATCTGCGCGCAGCGCTGAAGGCAGATCAGATCGACCTCGCCATATGCCCGATCGACATACTCGACGAGGGTTCCGGGCTCGAATTCCAGCAGATTCTCCCAGGCCGCAATGTCGTGGCCTGTCGGGTAACCCATCCGCTGCTTCTGAAACGGCGGCCGCAGCCGAGCCAACTGCTCGACTATCCGTGGATTGCGCCGCCACCGGGAAGCCCGCTGCTGGCGGACCTGCGCGCGCTGCTGCTCTCCTTCGGCGCCACCGAGATCAAGATCCGCTATACCGGCGGCTCGCTGATGAGTGTAATCAACTACCTGAAATCGGCGGATGCGCTGACCGTCATGCCGCACAGCGTCGTCTTCGCGCAGCGCAAGGAAAAGACGATCACCGCACTGCCAATCACCATCCCTCATCCAGAGCGCGCCCTTGCGATCCTCAAGCGCGTCGATGCTCCACGAGCTCCCGCAGTCGATCAATTTGCCGAATTCGTCCGCCTGGGTTTCCAAGATCTTCGGCATCTGATCAAACGTCATGAGGAGTCGGTGATTTGGGGCGTTTGAGAGCCCCCATGGGATACGAACCGGGACCGCGTCCTTGGCTAGAAGTCCCATATCTCCGATGTTCCAGCAGCAGGCTCGGCTGAGGCCGAGAAGGAATGACCGATTTGGGGCCGGTGGCCGACCGTCCGCTACGAGACACCCAACACCAAAAGCGGACATCAGAATTATTGCCGCCGAGGCCTGAGATTGACCCCTTTTGCTGCCGCTCGAGATCGATCCGAGGACGTGCGGTATGTGCTAGTATGCGGCCGGCGGAATGCGACAGACGCACTGCGACGGGCTTGTGATCGATCCGAAATACGCGCGACGGAGAGCCGACGTTGTACTTTTGGAGGGGAGACGAGGACGATGGCGACACCACAGCAACCCAGTCTAATAGTTCGACAGAAATCCCCACCGAACATCGAGTTTCCGTTTGCGTCGCTCTCCGATTGGCTGATCCCAGCCGAGTTGTTCTTCGTGCGAAACCATTTCCCGTCGCCGGAGCTCGATGCGCGAGACTGGAGACTGCGCGTTGGCGGGGCGGTAGAGCGGCCGATCGAACTTGACCTCGACAGCATCAAGGCGATGCGGAGCACGGCTTTCACTGCCGTCGTGGAGTGCGCAGGGAACGGGCGCGTCTACTATGTGCCACCGAAGGAGGGGTTACAGTGGCAGAACGGAGCCGTCGGCAACGCCGCCTGGACAGGTGTTCTTCTGCGCGAGGTTTTGGAAATGGCCGGCGTTAAGCGAACCGCACGTGAGGTTCTGCTGACAGGCGCCGACAGCGGCGTCGTCGACACGAACAAGAAAACGGCTTCTCCTGGCCCCATCGCTTTTGCGCGCAGTTTACCGCTTGAGAAGGCCATCGCTGACAGCACGATCCTTGCCTATTCGATGAACGAGGAGCCGTTGACGCGCGATCACGGCTACCCACTACGAGCGGTGGTGGGTGGCTGGTTCGGCATGGCTTGGATCAAGTGGATTACGGATATCACGGTTGTGGAACAACCGTTCCTCGGCTACTGGCAGGCGCGCGACTATTTCCGTTGGGAACGCAGCCTCGGGGAACCCACGCTGGTTCCCCTTGCGGAGATGGAGGTCAAAGCGCAGATCGCGCGTCCCGTAGAGGGGGCGCACCTCATTGCCGGCCAACCCTACCGGATTTTCGGAGCCGCTTGGAGCGGAGAGGCTGCTATCCGGCAGGTGCAGGTCTGCACGGGAGATGGCAGGGGCTGGCGCGAGGGAAGGCTCCTCGAAACAGAACGTCCCTTTGCATGGCGCTTGTGGGAGTACATATGGACCCCTGAAGAAGTGGGGCGATATACACTGCGATGTCGCGCGATCGATGGGGCGGGGTGCGTGCAGCCCGACCTTCCGCGTTCCGACTGCGAGAGCTACGCGGCCAACTGGATCGTTCCGGTGGAGGTTACCGTCGTTCCCGAGCAACGAAAATACGAGGAGGAATTCGTGATCTAATCACCCGCATGGTGCAGAGTGGGGCTCTCGGCGCAAGTGTGACCCGCGTTGTCACTGCGTCATGTCGCTTTGCAGCAATAGCGCCCCTTTGGCTGAATGACCATGAGAAAGGCGCAAAGCTGATCGAATCTCGTTAGAGCCTCTCAGAGCAAAGAGGAACGGCCCCACGACGTGCAGGGCAGTCTCTATTCAGATCTCAGTCCGCTCGGCCAGTTCCAGTGCATCCTCAATGTCGACGCCAAGATACCTGACCGTGTTCTCGATCTTGGTATGGCCAAGCAGGATCTGGATCGCCGGTTGCCGGGCCTTAGAGTTCGTGGCGGCCTTCGTTCGCCGCAGGGAATGCGGCCCGTAATCCTCCCGACGGAGGCCGATCGCCGTCACCCACTCATCTACCAGCCAGGCGTACTGCCGAGTACTGAGATGATTACCGTGGTCGACCCGACTGGGAAAGGCATAGTCATCGACTGTTCCTCCCCTTCGTTGAAGCCAGGCAAGCAGACTAGCTCTAACCTCGGTCGTGATTTCGAACTGCACGGGCCGTCCAGTCTTCTGCTGGACGACCATTGCGCGAGTTCGAATTTCGTGCCCCGTGACGAGAGTCCCGATTTTCAGTTTTACCAGATCGCGGCCGCGGAGCTTGCTGTCGATGGCGAGATCGAAAAGCGCGCGATCTCTCATCCTTCCTCCTCGGTCGAGGAAGAAACGGACTGCCCAGATCTGGCGCTGCTTGAGGGGCTTCTTGACGCCAACTTCCTTGCCTGCGTTCCAAGCCGGTCGACCCAGTGCGGCAGGATCATATTGCGAGACACCCATTCCAGTTCTCCTATGGCCACCGTTGGCCAGAGGGAGAACGCGCACCTTCTGGTTATATGACGGGGCCGGTGGCCGACCGTCCGCTCCTTGGACACTCAACACGCGGACATAAAGTACTTGCCGCGAAAGTCTGGGATTGACCCGAAGCTGCCGTTTGGATTGCAATACCGGAACGGCACAAAGGAGGGATTCATGACCTTCGATGAAGTTTGTGGATCTCGGTGAAGACCTCGGTTGAGCCGGTCCAGTCAGCCTTCGGGCAAGCCAGCGTCACGCAGACCCGATAAGATCCGCGCCATAAAAGCAGAGGGCCACCATGTATCCCTGACTTTGGCAAGCGTAAGGTCGGGATGGCTCTCTCGCAGTCGAAGGCAGGCACGTCGTGCCTCATCCAATCTGCCGGCGTGCACATAGGCGCTGACGAGCCACCGCAGAGCCCAACTCGCGTCAGGCTGCTGGCTAAGGCCTCTTTGGATCCAGGTAATCGCATCGTCGTATCGCCCGTCGACGAAATGGGCGGCGCCGACGCCGACGTCCGCCCACGCACGCGCTCAGCATGGGTTCGAATCAGAGCGTCACCGCCTCGAACAGGCCTCTAAGTTTAGAAGCGCTTCGTTGAAGCGCAGCGCGCTCATGTGTGTCAAGGTCAGGAAGCAATTCAGTGGAAATGCCTTCGCGGCCCACAACGCGGGGAACCGATAAAGCTACATCGCGCACACCTTCGATCAGCGCGGTGACGCTCGAGACTGAAAGCACCGCCTGTTCATCCTGCCTTACCGCGCCGACGATCCGGGCAAGACCTGCTCCAATCCCGTAGTAGGTAGAGCCTTTGCCCTTGATGATGGTATAGGCGGCGTTGCGAGTCTTGCTGTCGATATCTGTCCGGACAGCTTCGGTAATGGGAGCGCCAATCTGTGCACCGAAGAGAGCAATCGGAACTGTACCTGCCCTGGCGCCGGACCACGCCAAGACTTGGCTGTCGCCGTGTTCGCCCAGCACATAGGCATGAATGGATCGCGGCGACACACGAAGGTGAGCCCCCAGCAGGCTACGAAACCGCGCGGTATCGAGAATTGTCCCCGATCCGATCACGCGATGGTTTGGCAGTCCGGAGTACGCTTCGGCGATCTGTGTCATGATGTCGACCGGGTTGGATGCAACCAGCAAAATCGCGTCGGGACAGACACGCATGATCTCGCCTACAACTGTTCGGAAGACCGCGGCGTTGCGGCTCAGCAGATCGGTTCGCGTCTCCCCGGATCGTTGCGCGACCCCTGCGGCTATTACGACAACACCGGCATTCCGAAGATGATCGTAGTCTCCATGAGAAATCGAGGTTCCTGAGGCAAACGGCATCGCATGTGCGATATCAAGGGCTTGTGCTTCGGCCAGAGCTGGATCGAGATCGACCAGCACAACCTCGCTCGCGACACCGCGTAAGCCAAGGGCGTACGCAGTCGCGCTGCCAACCATGCCGGCTCCAACAATGCCGACCTTCATCCCGTTTGCCTCCCTGTCGGAGTTAAGTAAGACTTAGCGCGGAAGCTCGCCATTAACAGGCCGTCAGCGGAGTTCCCGCAATTCACCGCGTGACGACGCCCTCCTTGGTCATGGGAGTCGTCTTGCCCACTATTCCGCCAGGATCAAGGATGGACGAAGCATTTCTTTCTTCCCACGCCGACCACTCTTTTATACCGACGGCGTCGACTGCATCCTGCTCGGCTTTGGACAGGTTTCGAAAGGACGCCAAGTCCTCGGGCTTCTGGTGTAAACGGCAAGAAAGCGGAGCATCGGTACATCCTCCATTCATCTTTGAAGGTTGCCAATTTATGCGCCTCGCTTCGGAAATCACCTGCCGACAAATAGCGCGGGACGTGGAACGGCGGCTTTGGGGCGCAAAGCTGCCATAACTGTCACAGCGCTATTATTCGAAACGGCAACACGCGCTTAGTCAAGGTGCGAAGCAAACAGCGCTAGCGATGATTGCGCCAAAGCCGATCATTGTGGCGATTTGCGAGACGCCGCGCCGCTGGCGAGTTGGATGGAAGCGCACCTCCGGCCTCCGTCATTCCGGGCCTTGAGCCTGGATATCCGAGTATGCGCGCTGAAGAAGCGCGCAATTTTCACTCCCATCTCAGCGGAAACCGCCGCTCGCCACCAGCCGCCTGGGCGCCCATCACCGGACGTTCAAGAACCGTCCGCTTTCCGTGGATACTCATTACTTCGACGTCCTCGGTCACAAAGAGGGATGACGGCCTGATGGAGGTGGAGGTCGCCCGGGCATTACCTCTTACCATTTGTTGACTCACCCGCGCTTGAACAATACGTTAAGAACCCGGTCGTTGGGCTTGTCCTCAAATGACGAACCATTCTCTTCAGCGTCGCCTTGCCGCCATCGTCGTTGCCGATGTGGTGGGATATTCACGCCTGATGGAGGCTGATGAAGCCGCAACGCTTGAGAACCTCAGGGAACTCCGTTCCGGCGTTATCGAGCCGGCTGTGATGCGTCACAACGGTCGCATCTTCAAGGTCGCGGGCGACGGCTTCCTGATCGAATTCGGCAGCGCGGTGGACGCGGTCGCAGCAGCCTTGGAAATGCAGCGGACCGCCACTGCTGTTGAGGCTTCCGAAGACCGGCGCCTGCTTTTGCGTGTCGGCGTCAATCTGGGAGATGTCATTGACGACGGTTCGGACGTCCTCGGCGACGGCGTCAATGTCGCGGCGCGCCTCCAGACGCTGGCCGCGCCGGGAGGCATCTGCATTTCAGCCAGCGTTCACGGCGAGATCGTCGGCAAGATCGGCGACCGGTTCTTCGATGCAGGCGAACGCTACCTGAAGAACCTCACTCGCCCGGTCCACCTGTGGCATTGGCCGGATGCGCTGCAGAGCGTTTTGCCGCTGCCCGAATGTCCCTCGATCGCTGTATTGCCGTTCACGAACATGAGTGGGGATGAAGCGGACGCGCCTTTCGTCGACGGCTTGACCGAAGACCTGATCACCGACCTTTCCCGCACGGCTGGCCTGTTCGTCATCGCGCGCAATTCCGTGTGGGGCTACAAGGGCAAGCCGGTCGACGTAAAGCTGGTCGCCCAGGAACTCGGCGTCCGCTACGTCCTAGAGGGGAGCGCCAGACGCGCAATGGGCCGTGTCCGCATCAATGCCCAATTGATCGACGCGCTTGGCGGCCAGCACTTGTGGGCCGAACGGTTCGACAGGACGGTGGAAGATGTTTTCGAATTACAGGATGAGGTCAACGCCAAGATTGTTGAAGCCCTCGTCGGCCGGCTGACCATCCCGACGCCGCGCAATCGGCCGAAGAACTTCGAGGCCTACGATCTGTGTGTGCGCGCCCGTCTCCTGACGGAGGAGTCGCCGCAAACCGAGCGTGAGGCCTATATGCTGCTCCAACGCGCGGTCAAGCTCGAGCCAACATATGCCGAGGCGCTCGGTCTGCTCGCCTATAACCGTTGGCTTGCCTGGACGCATTTCGGCGAGCCCGAAGATCCTAACCGCCGGATGGCGGTGACATCAGCGCAGAAGGCGGTCGACCTGGATCCCAACGATGCCGGCTGCCGCTACGTTCTGGGGACCATTTTGGCTTATGAGCGGCGATGGGAGGAATCGGATGCCGCTTTCGCCATGGCCCTGAAACTCGACCCCAATCACGCCGACACCTGGGCCGCCATGTCTGATATGTCCGTGCTGGACGGCAGGATTGCCGACGGACTGGCGCAGATCGAAAAAGCTCTGCGGCTCAATCCCTATCCGGCCTGCTGGTATCTTTGTCATCTTGGGCAGGCGCAATACGCCGCAGGTGACTACGAGGCGGCAACCGCTACACTCCGCAGGAAAGAAACCTATCGCACCAACTCACGCAAATTCCTGGCTGCTGCGCTTGCGCAGTTGGGCCACCGCGAGGAGGCGCGGCGAGAAGCAGAATTGTTCCTGATCGCCCACCCTCATTTCACGATCGCTCATTGGCTCAGTTCCCAGCCGCTGCGCGATGCATCTGTACGAGACCACTTTGTCGACGGCTTCCGAAAGGCTGGCCTGCCGGAGACGTGACAGCGGGCGGGGACAATCCCGACGGGTTGGTGACAATCGGTTCTTTCGACAGTCCAATTGCCGTGCAACATTGATCGTCGTGAATACGTCTAACGCGCCGAACGATCGAATCCCGGCACGGCGCCCACAGCACCTGCCGACAGCACCCTTCGCACACTTGACCTTAAGTCGTCACAGGAGAACGAAATGTCCAAATCCATCCTCGACATGTCGATGTCCCTCGATGGGTATATCGCCGACGATAACGATTATCTTGGAGGCGAGGATGGAGAGCGGCTGCACCACTGGGCGGACGCCGACGGGGGATCCGCTCAGGCCGGGCCCGTGCGTGAATTTGAAGCCGAATGGAAGGCGGCCGGTTCAGTCCTTGCCGGCCGGCGGACCGCCGAGCTCATGGATCACTGGGGAGGCAGTCATGGCGGCGCCCCGATCTTCGTGCCCAGTCACCGGCCTCCGCCGCCCGCCGCCCGTTGGGGTTATCCGTTGGTGACCTACGTGAATGACGGAATCGAGAGCGCGATGGCGCTGGCGAAGGCTGCGGCCGGCGATCGGGACGTACAACTGCGGGGTGGTTATACGGCGCAAGAAGCACTCCGGGCCGGGGTGCTGGACGAGATCCAGATCCATCTGATCCCGGTGCTGCTCGGTCGCGGCCGCCGGCTGTTCGATGTTTTGCCGTCAGAGATCGAACTGGAGCTTGTCAGGGTAATCGACACGCCGGCGGCGACACACATCCGCTATCGTGTCCGTCGCCAATCCAGTTCCTAGCGTCTGACGAGACCGCGGCGGCCTACTATTGCCTGAAGCTGGGCAGCCACGAACATCTGCTCGATGCAAAGGCGCATTTTCAGCTGGTCCGCCGACGGCCATTCGATCGGCTGCTCACGCCGGTCAGCCTCTGGCCATACATGGCCGTAAAAGGCCAGCACCATCGAAATGGGCCGTGGCGTCCTGGCGGACAATGCGCATCGAGCTCAATGCCCGGCGAAAACCAGGGTCTGAACCGGCAGGAACATCGCCTGTATACGCAGGATCATGGCATGCACGAGACCGACCGTGTCGACCACATGCAGGAATAACCAGCGCGGGGTGCTGATGTTGGGATCAGCGAGCGCATCGTGATTGTTGGTATAGGCATTGGCGATGCAACTGCTGCCTGGCGGCACATCATCCAGGCCGCCGTCGAACAGCGGCTGCAGGAACACCGTCAGCGTGCCGGGTTTTGCCAGCTGCTGTACGTCGAGCAGCTGGTCGGTGGGGCGCAGCTGGCCGGCCGCGATCACGTCCTGCACCTCGGTCACCACGAGCGGGATGATGGTGAACGGCTTGCCGACGCAGACGGCCTCCGCGACCATTCCGGGTTTCATCACCTGCGCCTCGATCTGCCCAAAACCGGCGATCAGCGTTCCGCGGCCCGCTTCGCTCGGCACCAGGATGCCGGCAGGACGCAGCATGGTGTTCAGCACATCGCCGGGGCGCAATGTGAATTGCTGGACTGTGCCCGCTACCCCCGCCTTGACGACGGTCTTGTCGAGTTCCACCTGCGCCTCCGCCCGGGCGGCCTCGGCGCTCGCCTTCTGCGCCGGCAGGAGAACGCTGAGTTTGGTTTCCAGCGTCTGTTTCTTGGCAAGCGCAGCGCTGAGGGAGCCTTTGCGGCCTTCGACCGTATTGGTGAGGCGGACCACCTCCCGGCGGGCGACGGCATCGTTTTTCAGGAGCTGGGTCTTCATCTCCAACTCGTCCTCAGCCACTTTCAGGGCGCCGTCGGCCTCCTGAATCTGGCCGTCCATGCTCGCAAGCTCGGTCTGCGCGACCTTCGCTTCGGCTTCGACTTCGGCGATTTGCCGGCTGGCGGTTTCGAATGCCGCCTTCTGCTGTGAATCGTCGAGGCGGAAGAGCGGCGCGCCGGCGGCGACCTTTTCGTTGACGCCGACAAAGACCTCATCCACCCGGCCGGAGGCCTCCGGCAGGATCGTGACCGTGCGGAATATGGCCGTGACCGTTTTTGTCGAGGGATGGAAATAGAAGATCATGGTGATCAGCGAAACGGTCAGGATCAGGCAGGCGGAAATGCCCCAGCGCAGTTCGTACCACATGCTGTAAAGGGTGATCTCCTGGCCGATGCGCTTGCCCTGGACATAGCGTCGATAGAGATAGTCCGGGAAGATGGTCAGCATTGAGCAGAGCATTAATTCGAACATGATCAGATCCCCTCTTCGTGCAGTGTCTTGGCGGGCGTCCGGGCGGGTGGTGCCTCTGCCACTGCTTCTGGCGCTGGCGTCGGCGCGCGGACCGGTTCCGGGTGATCGGCTGCGACCGGCGCCTCATCCTCGAGCTCGTCCGGGTCGCGTCCGGCGAGCCTGGCGAGCGAGCGGGCGATCGAATAGAGCGGGGTCGTAAAATCGGGAAACCGAACGAAGGCCAGGAGCAGACCAAGGATCCAGTAAAGGTGATTGTGGGTGAAGAGCGAGATCAGCGCCAGAACCGCGACAATCTCCATCTGCACCTTGTTGGTGCGGTGGGCGATGCGTTCGGGGATGGCGTGAAGCTGGAAGTAGAGGTTGCCGACCACCAGAATCATCACGATCAGAAAGACGATGACGCCGACAAACAAATAGTCGGTCTGGCCCGGCTCGGTGATGAAGCCGGGCACGTGATCGGTGAGAGCGGAGTGATAGTCTTCCATCGAAATCTCCTTTCCTGAACGCGATAGTCGCCTGCCAGCCGGCAGGCCGCATGGATCATGTCAGCCGGCGCCTGCCACCAGGGCCTGTTTGTGCGCCGTCAGAGCCTGCTGAGCAGCTGCGGCCGTATCGGCAACCTTGTCGCCGGCGACCTGGACGGTCGGCACGGCAAGGCGGATGCCGTTTTCATGGAAGGCCTCATAGATCATCCGCAGCGCCCGGCGCTTCAGCGTGAACTGCTCTCCGGGAAGCGTCATGAACTTCATGCGTAGCAGCAACCCGGAGTCGCCCAGGCTGTCGATGCCCTGCATTTTCAGCGGCTCGATCGTGATGGGTTTGAACTCGGGGTCGGCGAACAGTTCCTGGCCGATCTTCTTGATGATCTTGCGGGCCTTCTCGACGTCGGAATCATAGGCCACGCTGACCGTCATCTTCTCGATCACCCAGTCGCGGCTCATGTTCTGGATCGCGCCCAATTCGCTGAAGGGCACGATGTAGACGGCGCCGCGGTGATGCCTGAGCTTCACCGATCGAAGGCTGAAGGATTCGACGCTTCCCTTGTAATTGCCGCTCTGGATGTATTCGCCGACGCGGAAAGCGTCGTCGAGCAGGTAGAATACGCCGCTGATGATGTCCTTGACGACGGTCTGGGCGCCGAAGCCGATCGCAACGCCGACGACGCCGGCGCCGGCGATCAGCGGCCCGATCTCGACGCCGAGCGAAGACAGCGCCATCATCACTGCAATTGCGGCAAAGAGGATCATCAGAACGTTGCGCAGGATCGGCAGCAGCGTGCGGATCCGCGCCCGGCGGCGGGCCGTGTCGCTGCCGGCCTCTTGGGGCGTATCGGTCTCGCCAAGCTTGCGGTCGATGACGACGCGCACCAGGCTCCAGGCGAGATCGATGACGAGAAGGATGATGCCGGCGCTGAGCATGCCCCTGACGATGCGCAGCATCGGGGTGTCCTGCATCGTCATGCGGGTCAACTCGACATCGAGGGCACGGGCGAGCAGGAGGATGGCCCCGACGATGACCACTGCCCGCACACCGCGCTCCACCAGCACGGAGGCGATGCTTGCCCGCTCGGCCTTTTCCGCGCCGGCGGGAGAGGACAGAATATTGGCGATGGAGACGCGGGTGAGCGCAAGGATGGCCGGCAATGCGGCGCACACCGCGACGATCCAGAAGAGCTTCATCGCGCCGACGACCCAGAGAGCCCAGAGACCGATGAAATAGGCGGTCCATAGCCAATTGCGGATCGTCCGGCCGATGCGGGGCATCCGGCTCTCGACCGGCGCGTCCACCGGCCGGCGCCACAGGCTTTCGATCGCGATCGCCAACAGCACGACACCCAGCGTATAGGCGACGAGCAGCCGCGAGGCGGGGGGAAGGCCGAGCGTTGCAAGCAGCCGCACCGTCACCCAGCCGAAGGCGAACCAGCCGCAGAGATAGGCGAGGCGGCGCGCCCAATGGGCCGCGGCCGGATCGCTGACGGGGACCACGCGAAATCCTGGCTGCGCCGCGGCGGCGGGGGGCGCGAGCCAAATGCGCAGGAGCGCGGCGGCTAGGCGGAAGGCGACGAAGGCGAAGAGGTAGCCGACGACGATTTCGCGCACGAGCGGCGGCCAGTCGAAGATGAGGAAGAAGCCGATGCTGCCGAGCGCGAAAGCGAACACGTGGCATGCTTCCCAGAGAAGTTTGGCGCCGAGAAGGACAAGCCGCTCCCGGACGGTCGAAAAGGACGCCTGCTCCATCCAGGCGCGCCAGCCGCCGCTGATCCGCCGGAAAAACCACTGGGCGGCAAAACCTGCCGCCATGAAGGCGATCAAGAGCACCACCGGCCGGGTGCCGCCGTTCGCCTGGATATCACGCTCGAGCACCGCCGCGGCCGCCATCATCTGCGATGGAAACGAGGTCGCAGCATTCATCAGATCGGAGGAATGCCGGCGGAAGCGTGTGGCGAATTCGGAAAAAGAGGGATCGGTTGGCTTCGCCTCGCCTGGTTCGGCAGCGGCTTTTGCCGCTGCCTGCTGCTTCAGCCAGTCCTGCACCGCCGGATCGGTGGACAAGGCTATGAACTGCTCGATCCGTTCGGCCGGCAGTGCGGCCGGCGGTGTCTGCGACATCGCGGGCATGGCCGTCAGTGCGGCGAGGGATGCGATCACCGCCAGGAGCAGCGTCCGAAGAACGTTCCTTGATGAAACTATCGACATGATCACTCCCAATCCCGCGTATCGCGCACTGCGCGCCCTATGGCCGGCATTCCGTCCTGAAAGCATTGCCACAGGCCGGCTTCGACTTGCCGCCGGGCCCGGCAACCGCGCTGACCTCGGCGGCATAGGCGTCGCGTGTGTCCCGATCGACGACGGCGGCAGGCGCCGCCAACACCAGACCCGCAGCATTGCCCGCGGCGGCCGCCGTTTCCGTCGTCGCCGCAAGAATTCTCTCCCCGAGACCGACTCGGCTGTCAGTCAGCGTCTGTCCTTCCGAGATACGGGCGCCGATCAGCTGGACGATCGCGGGCGAAGCCGCGAACTTGGCGTGGTTGAGAGGGTCGCTGGTCTTCACCTTCGTCAAGTCGATGACATTGATGTCGTATTCCTCGAGTTCCTGCTTGTAAGGCGCCTGCTCCGGATCGATCGAGCCGAGACGGGCGACATCGCCCCAGACCCTTCGGGAGACGGCGAGCGCCTTATCGTCACGGGATACGAAGAGGGTGAATTGGGGGTGCTGCCTTCCCATGTCGGCGATCTGCTGGCGGAACACGTCGACATCGACGTCGGGAGCCGCGAGCATGACGTTCTTGAATTTCGCCGGCAGGCGGCCATTGCGGATCGCCATCTGCCGCAGGCCCTCCATAGCAAGCCAATTGCCCATCGAATGGGCGAGGATCGAGACTTCCTTGATCTCCGGATCATGGTAGAGATATTGAAAGAGCTTCTCCAGCGCGTTGCGGGTGTAATTGGTGCTCTCCCGATCATAGCCGTAGGCCAGCAGCCGTCCGCGCGAGGGCCACGTCACCAGCACCGGCGCGCTATGAACGCCGGAATCATGAACGATCTGGGCAAAACGGTAGACGGAGTCCTCGAAGCGGGTGTTGTAGCCGTGGATGAAGACGAAAACGCTCTTGTCGGGGCTCTTGCGCACGCTGGCGCTGAGCCAGGCCTTTGCGGCATCGACATCCAACTCGGTTGCCTTGAGCGTCGCAAAATCGGTCTTGGGATTGGACGGCAACTTCTTCGGCCAGGCGACTTCACCTTCCTTGCGCCCAGGCGGGATCGAGACGGTGATATCGGCGAAGGTGGGCTGGCGGGCGCGCTCGCCGCTGAACATCTCTCCGGGAACAGGCGAGCGGCTGCGCGTCGTGGCGACCAGCATGTCGACGCGATCGGCGCGGGGGGAGGTTTCGGCGACCGGGGTTAGCACGCCTTTCGGATGCCCGCCGCAGCCTGACAGGCACATCACCGTAACGCAGACCAGAAGCCGTCGAAGCGTCTGCCGAAAAGCGGCCTGAGTGCCGCGCATGTTGCTTATGTTCACACTGCTCCCCACCCTGACGCATGCTGCCGGAGCCGACCCCGGTCCTGCATGGAAGAGATTGGGCCAAAGACGCATCCGCAGGCATGTATGATCCTGTATGTTACAGGTAACAGCACCCTGCGCGTCGTTCGGCCGATGGCGAGGACAGCCGGTCGGACACACCGCCGTCAATTCGCCGGCTGGTCGTTTTGAACTGGCAGGCCGGCAGCCTCCAGCCCGGAGAAAAATCGCTCTTGGTCCTCGATTCTTGCCAGCCGCCGGACGACCTCCCGCCGGACATTCGGGATCAAGGCGGGCGATCGGGCCTCGATCCAGTCGATTTGCTCCTTTGCCTCCGCCGATTTTCCGAGGGTGCCGAGAATCGAAAGCAGGACGAGGCGATGCATCGGATTGTAGTTGAGGTCCGACATGCGCGACCATAATTCGGCAGCCTGGATATCGCCCCGCATGAAGGCGCAGAGCGCCATTCCTACCTCATAGTATCCCTGTGGTCCGGCATTCTTGCCGACCGCCTCCGAAATCAGCTCGCAGCCCCTGTCCCATTTTCCCGACATCGCCAGGCGCAGGCCGTATTCGCCCGCCACTTCGGTGTCGTTTGGATTGCTGGCATACGCAGCTTCGCCGGCCCGCAAGGCCTCGGTTGGGTCATTGCCGAAAAAGTTGGCAAGCATCAACGCCTGCAGAGCTCGGGCATTCTTCGGATCGAGACGCACGGCGCGTTCGGCAAGCTCCTTGGCAATCGCCAGCGTGGCGGCGGTTGGTTTCGTGTTCAGCTGATATGGAAAGCGGAATTCGTCGAGATAGGTGAGCGAAAGAAAGGCAGTGACATTGGAATCATCGGGCATCTTTTCCACAGCATGCTGCAGGCAGGATTTTGCCGCTTCCTGCGCCTGCGGGGTCATTTCGCTCCGATAGCTGTAGTAGGACAGAATGCAGGAAAACGCGTCCGCGTTTCCGGCGATGCTGGCGGTGTCCGCCTCGAATATAACGCCGAATGGGCGCGCGACCGCCGTCGCAATGTCCTCGGCAAGACCTGCCTGCGCCTGCAAGACGCCCTGGACCTTCATGTCCGCATCGTAATTGTTTGCCCAGATGACGGTGCCATCGGCTCGCCGCACAAGTCTGGCCGTCGAGCGCAGCGTTTCGCCTTCCAGCCTGATACTCCCCTGCAAGGCATAGATCGGTTGCGACGACCACTGGCCCTCCCGATTGCGCGGCAAAGCGGCGGCGACGACGATGTCATTGAAGGGAACGAGCTTTTCGATGATGTCATCGGTGATGCCGCGGGAAATGTCGGATGCAACCCCGCTGCCGGAGGCGCTTTCGAAACGTTCGACGACAATGATGGGGTGGCCGACGGCTCCAGACGGCATGTCGTTTTCGGTTTTGAACGTCCCCCCGTGCTGAAGCATCGCGGCGGCGGCGACGAACACGACCGCCGCGCCTCCTGCGGAAAGCCAATATCGGGACCATGCCACACGCCGGTTCGCCTTGTCTCGGCCGTCCGTATCCGCTGCCCGGGCGCCTTGCTGCCCCTCATCTGCCGGAGGTGTCAGCGGAGCGGCCTGTCCGGTTTGCGGCATATCTGCAGGCTGGGCTCCTTGCCTCACCTCGAAGACAGGCGCATAGCCGCCTCTGGGAATTGTAATGACGACCCGGTCCGCGGCGCCGGCGGTCAGGTAATAATGTTCCAGTTCCCTGCGCAGTCGTCCTGCTTCGATACGGACACAGGGATCCTGCTGAGCATCGAAATTTGCATCTCGGCCGAAAACCGCCTGCGCGATGGTAAATGCCTTCAGGTAGTCGCGACGGCCGGCAAGCGTCTCGGTCACCACGAATTCGAGGAACCTCCCCGCTCGCTCTGGAAGACGAAACTCGGGACTGGACAGAATACGCTCAAGTTGCCGCTGCACCTCTTCGGGTGAAGAAATGTCGCTGCTCGCCCTGTCAACGTCTGCATTTGGCATCGGCTCCCCCAGACTCCGATTGCGAACAACCTGCAGCATGCAGTCATCGACGATAGACCTGCGTCGACACAACGGCAATGCTCTTCAGAAGAATAAGCTAATTAAGGATCGCTTTATTCAACGGTCGCCAGGGGCCAATACAGGCCTGTATAGCTCGTACCGGCGTAGGATACCGTATCCTACCGGGGCGGACATGTATTTTACTGCCTTCGTCTCTCCGTGCACTCTATCATCACCTGAACATTCCGGAGGAGGCGGCGATGACATCACCTGAAACGTCCACATCCCATGCTATGACGAGCGCCGAGGAGCTGCGCAAGCGCGCTTTGGAACTCCAGCTCGTGGAAATGGAGCGCAGCGACAAGATCAAGGCGCGTGAAGCGAAGAAACATGCTGATTTTGTCGAGGATTTCTTCCGCAAGCAGATTGGAGAAGCGGAACGCGCCGTCATCAAACGCCTGGTGATGAAAGCGGCCGCGGATGGCAAATACGAGGCGCTGATCTACAGCTTTCCATCGACCTTCTGCACGGACAGCGGCCGCGCGATCAACAATAACCTTGCCGGATGGCAGAAGACGCTGCAGGGGAAGGCGAAGGAGCTGTATGGACTGTTCGAGGAGGTCGCCAAGCCGCAAGGCTACGGTCTGAAGGCGATGATCATCAATTTCCCCGACGGGATGCCTGGAGACGTCGGCTTCTTCCTCACTTGGGAACCCCCTGTCGACTGACGCCAAAGAGCAGGCACGAGCGAGGGAATATCCTGTTGAAAGCGATAGAGATCGAGCGAAAGTTCCTGGTCCGGGACGACAGTTGGCGCGTTTACGCCGACGCGCCGCGCGTCCTGCAACAGGCCTATCTTGGCGTCGATCAGAACTGCGTGCGCGTCCGCCTGATCGACGGGCGTTCCGCGCGCCTGACAATCAAATTCCGCTCGCCAGGCCTGGCCCGCGAGGAATTTGAGTATGACATTCCGGTCGAGGAGGCACGCGATCTCCTTCTCCACGCAGGTCATGTCCTTGAAAAGACCCGATACCGCGTCCTGCATGACGGCCAAAGCTGGGAGGTGGACGTGTTCGCCGGCGCTTACCAGGGATTAACACTCGCCGAAATCGAAATGGCGAGTGAGGATGACCGGTTCAACCTGCCGCAATGGCTGGGGCGCGAGGTCACGGGCGAGCGGCGATACTCCAACCGCGCCATGGCAGCTGCCCCGCCCCCACAACAGCCGGCGGCGCAGGGCGGCGCCGGCTGAAACCTTAATCCTTTACGACGGTCCAATTTGCGTCCGGATTGAAATCCTTGATCGCCGCAGCCTGCTCTTCCGTCGTCGGGCCGAGATCACGCTGGTAGATGACGCTCATTCCGTTGACCATGAACGTCTGCACGCCGGTCACCCTATATTTGACCGGCCAGGCAATCAGCGCAAAACCGCCGGTCATATAGCCGTTGATGACATAACTTTGCTTGCCGCCAAGGACATTGTCTCCCTGGGATGTCAGGATACGGTAGCGATAGCCGTAATAGCCCTCGCCGCGTTTGGCGGCTCCGAACGCGGCCGTTTCGACCAGCGCGCTTGCCGGGCTTTCCTCGGGGTAGACGCTCGGATCCCAGTAAAGGCCATCGAGCTTGCCAGGGCTGCTGATCAATTTCTTCGCGAACTCATAGATGCCGTCGCCGTCACGATCCTCGGATGCGTACCAGTATTGGGCCGCCACATATTCGTGCATGGTATCGATGGTGGCGAGCTCGTTCTCGCCGACGCGGCGATTGATGATTTCTTCAAGGCCACGCTGCGTGTCGAAGAACCATTTGCCGTCCTTGTCTTCGGCCAGCGGAAACGGCAGCGGCCAAAGCCGATCGCCGATTGCGGCGACCTTCAGATTGCCGAGATCCTTCAGAACCACCTGGCGCTCTGCGCCCTCCCGGATCAATCCGTAGGCGATCATCGCCTCGTTGCTGGAACGGAGCTTGTCGGCGTTGAGGCCGAGCAAGGCGGCAAGATCGTCGATATTGTTGGAAGCCAGCACCGACTTCAGTTTGTCGATCGCAAGCTGCGCGCTGTCGAACTTCGGCGAAGACGTCGCCGCCTTGTACGCGGAGAGATCCGTCTGCGCCAGTAGGAGCGTCGGCGTTGCCGAAAACGTGCACAGCGCTGCTGCGAACATGAGCGAAATTACGGTCGATTGGCGTCTCATGATGTCACTCCCTGAGCTGGAAACAGGTCTTACCGCCGTCCACCGCCGCCACGGCCACCGCCGCCACGACCACCGCCACCGCGGCCACCGCCGCCGCCTGAAGGGCGGCTATACTGAGGTGGACGGGCCGAAGGACGCTGGCCCATGCTCTGCGCCCCCCGGTGCGAGGAGACGGCCTCCCGGCGACCGGATTGCGGGTTGCCGAGAGCGCTCGGCTGGCGTCCGCGATTATCAGGTCTCGAAGCCATTTGCGGCTTGTTGGCCTTCTTGACGGATTTCTGGGCGGGCTTCGCGGGGCGATTGGCGGCCTTCTGAGGACGCGCCTCAGGCCTCGACGCTCCCTGCCGATCGCTTGCTGCCGGTCTATTGGCGGCGGGCTTGGCCTTCAGACCTTGCGCCGTGTTCTTGCGGATATCTTCAGCGCGTGCGGCGTTACCGCGATTCCCAGGCCTCTGACTTGCCTGGATATCATTGGCTCTGTTGCGCAGCTGGTTGCGATTGTCGCCCTGGAGACTGGATTTGATCGACGACCGGTCCAGCTTCGCGAACTGGTCCTTGCCTATACTCAGTTTGCTGCGGTCGACATTGCTCCAGTCGACGTCGTTAAACTTAAGCTTCCCATTGAAGTTGCGGTCGTTCAGGCAATTGTTGCAGTCGATATCAATATCGCCGTCCCAGCGGCCGCCCCAGACGCCCCAGTCGTCCCAGTTGACGATGGCTGCCCAGGTCAGACCCGTGACCGCAGCGGCGAAAAAGCCCGCCCCTGGGTAATAATAGCTGTCGTAATAATCCGGATAGTAGGAGATGGGCTCCGAGGCATAACCCGGTTCATAAAGCATTTCCGGCGGGTATTGCGGGATGTAGATCTTCTCGGGATCGGTCGGTCGGATGATGATATTTTCGTTTTCGGTAACGACGGTCACCTTGTCATCCGTCTTGATGATGTTCTTTTCCACCGCTTCGTCGCGAAGCTGCTGAATGGCAATCAGAACATCCTTTTGCTGATTGGTGAGCGCATCCGCCAGCGATTGCGTCCAGTCGAGGTCTTCGCTCATCATCTTGACGACGTCGGGATAGTTGAGCAGCGAAATGACGCTCCCGTCCCAATCGCTCTTCGGCTTGAGATCGGAATTCTTCTTTTTTGCCTCGAGGAACCGCTGTGCCTCGACGATCTGCAGCGGGAAGAGCGAGGCAGCCGAAATCGCTGCAACCAATTCGTCCGGATAAAGGGCAATGCGCGCCACGAGCACTTCCAGCTCATCGTCTGACAGAAGCGCCGCAGCAGGCTGTTCGGCAGCCGTCTGGGTCGGCGCGGCCGCTGGTGCAGGCGCCTGGGCGCGCGCGGGCAAGGCCAGCTGCAATGTGATGATCGCAACCACCGACAATCCAGCAATGAGTTGGCCGGCGAAAAATTGAGCCCCAGACACTTTGTGGGGAATTGCTTTCATCGCACCGACCTCCCTTGGATCAAACTTTGACGGACGCCTTCATGAAGACTTCGGACCGATGAGAGGCGGTCGCCCCAGAACGACTACTTTCGATTGGGCGATTGCCTCTCCCATCTCCTGCAGCAGCGCCTCGACCAGACCCGCATATTCCAGCCGCCGCGCCTCTCGAACCGCTTCCGGCAGAGCCTCGACATGCGCCAGAGCCTGGGCGGCATCCGCGAGATCCTCGCACATGCTGTGAAAGGGCTCGTTTACGTAGAAAAGCCGCTGTACCAGCCGCGTCTGGTTGGGAAAATAAGTCTCGGCCGTCTCAAGGGCGGATAGATATGTCGAACTTTTATCTCCCGACGCCATCTCCGCCCCCGCCGCCGACTGCGCTCAGCAGATGTCGAAACTATACAACAGGCGCAGCGGCGGCTGACGTAAAATACGCGAACCTACGGTAGCCGGCCTTCCAAGCGCCGGACGAATTCGAAGCGTTGGCCGCAATGGCATGTATCAAGCCGGTCGCGTCCCTCCGCTCCTGAGCGCAGACGATCTCCTCGAGTATCTGGATGGCCGCGACCCGATAGAGATTACACGATGCTACGAGCCTCGACTCCGAAACGGGCCTAATATCGGCGTTTGATAGCGATCTAGCGGTAGTGCCAGACCGGCCGGAAGGGAGCGGCCGTGTTTCGATCAGCATCATGATCGCGATCGACGTTCCAGATCTGATCGCCAACGCACGAAACCACCCCATCAGCACGCCGCGCCCATCAGCACGCCGCTGAACACTGCCGAACGGGTGGTTGTTGCGATCTGGCCGTGCCAGTTGACGCCCAATCCCGACCGTGCGGCCAAGCAGCGTGATGACCTGGGAAGGACCAACGGTGAGAGCATAGGAGCCAGCGGTGATAGGTAGCATTCCAATGTTGCGGGGCCTGAGCGGTTTCAGCCGGGATTGGCTTCGCAGCGATATCCCCGCCGGGCTGTCGATCGCTGCCGTCGGCCTGCCGAGCGCCATCGCCTACCCGGCAATCGCCGGCCTGCCGCCGGAGACCGGCATCTATGCCAGCATCCTCGCGCCGATCGCCTACGCGATTTTCGGTCCCTCGCGGCTCTTGATCGTCGGGCCTGACGCGGCGACGATGACGGTGCTTGCCGCTGCCATGGGCGCCATCATCGCGGTCGCGCCGCCCGGAACCGCTGTCGACCGGGTGGCGATCGCTTCGGCGCTTGCGATCGGCGTCGGCGTCTTCTACATCGCCGCGAAACTATTGAGGCTCGGCGTTCTCGCGAGCTTCCTGTCCCGGCCGATTCTGGTCGGGTTTTTCGCCGGGGTGTCGCTTTCAATTCTCGTCGGACAGATCGGCCGCTTTACGAGAGTGAAGATCGAATCCGACGGGCTCATCGCTCCGCTCCTCGAAATGCTCGCCAAGAGCGGCCTCATCCATTGGCCTTCCCTGATCCTCGGCCTTGCCATGTTTGCGCTGCTTTGGGTCGTCCGGGCTCTGCAGTTGAAGGTTCCAGGCCCGGTGCTGGTAGTGGTGGTCTCGGTCGTCCTGTCAGCCATCTTCGATTTCCGCGGCCGCGGCATCGCCGTGATCGGCGACCTGCCGAGTGGTCTGCCGGCCCTCTCCCTGCCAGCATTTCATCAGATGCCTCTCGACAAGACCGTGCTCGGTTCAGCCGCGATTTTTCTCGTCAGCTTCGGCGCCGGAATAGTGACGGCGCGCAGCTTCGGGTCACGCACCGGCGAGGAAGTCGACGCGAACCAGGAGTTGATCGGACTTGGCGCCGCCAATATCGCACCTGGCCTTTTCGGCTCGTTTCCGATCAGCATGTCCGATTCCCGCACGGCCATAAACCTGTCGACGGGAGGCGTCTCTCAGCTTGCAGGGCTGGTTTCGGCCGCCACCTTGATCGCGGCCCTGGTGTTCCTGAATGATGCGCTGAGCATTCTCCCGATCCCGGCGCTGGCGGCGATCCTGGCAACGGCTGCCATCAGCCTCATCGATATCGATGAGCTCAGGAAGATCTGGCGCATCAGCCGTATCGAATTCATCTTTGCGCTGATCGCCATGTGGGGAGCGATCAGCTTCGGCGTCCTTAACGGCGTGATTGTCGCGATCGCGGCGACCTTCGCCTATCTGCTGCGTCAGACGATGTTTCCGCGCGATGGCCTTCTTGGCCGCATCGAGGGGCGGCACGGCTTCTTCGATCTGCAGCGCTTTCCGGAAGCCCGTCCGATCGAGGGGGCGGCCGTCTTCGCGGTCCAGGGCAGCATCCTGTTTTACAACGCCGATTACGTGCGTTTGCGGATGATTTCGGTGATCAAGGCGCTTCCCGCCGAAACCAAATACCTGGTGCTCGATGCAAGCGCCATTACCTATATCGACAGCACCGGCGCGACCGCGCTCGAGGCTGTCGCTGACATGCTTGCGAAGCGCAACATCACCTTCGCGATCGCCGATCTCAGCGAGGAAAGCCGCGCGATTCTTGATCGTGCCGGCGTGATCAACGCGATCGGCGCCGACAATCTTTTCAATGGCAGGGAAGAAGCCTTGCGGACGCTGATCGGCGACATCGACCAGCCCGACCGCACCGTCCCGGCCGCCAATGTACCCTAGTTGAGAGAAGGAGGGAGAGCCATGGACGAAAACTACGAGCCGAGAGAGGCAGAAGCAGAGGCAACCCGCAACGGCAAAGATAAAAAGAAGAAGAAATCCTGGGATTATGACAAGGAAATCGGCCGGCTGCAGGTGGAGCTGGCTTACCTTCAGGCCTGGGTGAAGAAGTCAGGCGCAAGGATCGTCATCATCTTCGAAGGGCGCGACGCCGCCGGCAAGGGCGGCATGATCAAGCGGATCATGGAACGGCTCAGCCCGCGTGTTTTCCGCGTTGTGGCTCTGCCGGCTCCCACCGACCGGGAAAAGTCGCAGATCTACATGCAGCGTTACATCGCCCACCTGCCGGCAGCCGGCGAAGTCGTGATATTCGACCGCAGCTGGTATAACCGTGCCGGCGTCGATCGTGTCATGGGCTTCTGCAGTGACAAGAAGGCGCAGCGCTTTCTCGAACTCGCGCCCCGCTTCGAAGCCGCCATCGTCGAAAGCGGCGTCATCCTTCTCAAATATTTCCTGACGGTCACCGAGGAGGAACAGGAGCGCCGCTTCAGGCGCCGGATCCATGATCCGGTGCGGCAATGGAAGCTCAGTCCCATGGATGTCGAATCCTACCAGCGCTGGTGGGATTATACGCGCGCCTATGACGAGATGCTGCGGATGACCGACTCCAACCATGCACCGTGGTGGATCGTGCCTTCCGACGACAAGAAACGGGCGCGGATCAACTGCATCTCGCACATCCTGCAGTCCATTCCGTATGAACGAGTGAAATTTGACGAGCCCGATCTGGGGAAACGGCAGAAACGACCGGCCGACTTCACTGAGGACCGCAGCATCCGCCATGTCGTGCCTGACACGACGTCATAGGCATGGTGGGTCCGGCCTGTAACCTCACGGATGTGACGATGGAGCAGACAGTTGATACGACAACGCCAGGGACCGGCGCGGGTCAGATTTCGATAGAGGCGAGAGTAAGCGATCTGGTCCGCTTGGGCATCATCGGATTGTTTGCTTACTGGACGATGACGCTGATTGCTCCTTTCGCGCTTATCCTCATCTGGGCCGCCATCCTTGCCGTTGCTCTCTACCCGATGTTTGCGACGCTCTCGCGGTTGATCGGAAACCGGCCGGTGATCGCTGCCATCGTTATAGTCGCCGGTTGCCTCGTGCTGATCATAGCACCGCTCGCCCTCGTCGCAGTCAATTTCGCCGACACCGTAGAGGCGTTGATCGGCAGGTTGCGGACCGGAGAATTTACCCTGCCGGCAGCGCCTGACGCCATCAGGAATTGGCCTGTCGTCGGCGAGCGGCTCCATGATATCTGGAATCGCGTCGCCAGCGATCTGGCTTCGACGATCATCAAGTTTCAGGCGCCGATTCGTGAGGTCATGGGCGCTGTTGTGGCAAAACTAGCCTCGATCGGCGGCGACGTGCTGAGTTTTGTCGTCTCCATCATGCTCTCCGGCCTGTTTCTCACCCAGTCAACGCGTTTGGCCGCGGCGATACAGGTTCTGGCAAGCCGGGTCGCCGGCGACAAGGGCGTCGGTTTCGCCCGGCTGTCGGGAAGCACGGTGCGGAATGTATCACGCGGTGTCATCGGCGTGGCTTTCCTGCAGACCCTGCTCTGCGGACTGTGCTTTGCCGTCTTCGACGTTCCAGCGCGTGGAGCGCTGACCTTCGTCGTCTTCTTACTGTGCGTCATGCAACTCGGGCCAGCGCTGGTCCTCCTGCCCCTCGTCATCTGGGCCTGGTTCTCCTGGCCGTTCGCCGGCGCCTTTGCCTTTACCTGCCTTGCGGTGCCGATCTCGATTGTCGACAACATCCTGAAGCCTATCCTGATGGCGAGAGGCCTCTCCACTCCCATGCCCGTCATCCTGATCGGCGTGATCGGCGGCACTCTGGCCCATGGGCTGCTGGGGCTTTTTCTGGGACCGGTCGTTCTCAGTGTCTTTTACGAGCTGCTGAGAGCCTGGGCCTGGCCTGCGGCAATGGCGGAAGGATCAGAACATGATGACGCACGGGCTCTCAGCGTGGAAACCGAGCGTGCCGGATAGGCCACGGCCGGTCTACCTGTTGGTACAGTAGACGACGACCTCCTGCTCTAGGTCGCGACAGAGCTCCTCATATTCCGCAACGAGCTTGTCTTCCCTCGGGTTCTGGGTCCGGAACCGAGCCAGCGCGTCGACTGCAAGATCGTAGGCCTCGAACAGTTCGCCGAGGGTCTCGTTGGTAACGTCCGCCAGCAGATGGCGGATATCTGGAAGCCGCAACATCAGTTTTCTGCGGCCGCGTTCTTGGCTCATGAACTAGCTCCGCATTGGTACCGCGTCTGCAATTGATAAGAAGACAGTAAGGTGCCGAATTGTTCCCGAGGTCACAATTACTGTATCAGACCGCAAGCCATTCTTGCCAACTTAGTTCGGTAGCGGACAATCGGTGTCGCTCATTCCCGTCAAGAACGGTCCGCGCCCAAATTTGTGGCCTTATGGGCGAACCCTAAAGCAAAGCTTGCAACCAGGGGCTCGCGCGCTATGATGTATTAGAAGTAGCTTAGATAATTGCGTGACTTATCGTGGGGCGATCATGAGGAACGCAAAGGTCAATGTTTTGGGCAGTCTTGAGCCGACGGTGGATGAAATCTGCCGTCAGGTCGAGCGAATTCTCGGAAGCGAGGAATTTCACGCGCCGAAGCGGGGGCGGGATTTCCTCGAGTTCGTCGTCAATGAGACGCTTGCCGGCCGCTCGGAGTTCCTGAAAGCCTTCACCATAGCGAATGTCGTTTTCGGCCGGGAAGCTTCATTTGACCCGCAGAATGACCCGGTCGTCCGGATCGAGGCCGGTCGGATCAGAAAGGCGCTCGAGCGCTATTATCTCGTCGCGGGGCGCACGGACGAGGTCATCATCACCGTGCCCAAAGGCGGATATGTACCGCATTTCGAATATGCTCAGGGATTGCCGCTTCCATCGGCGGGCGGCCTGGAGCAGGCCCAGGCCGCAGAGTTCAATGCGCAAGAAGGCTCTCCTCGGAAGATGCGTGCTCCGATGCTTTCGGCCGCTCACGGCTTCGGGATCGTCATAATCGTCGTGGTTGCTCTGTTTGCCTTAGCCCTTGCATATGCATTGTCTGTTCCGAATGGGCGACCGACTGCGTCAACGCCGCCGGCGACCGCTCATCCGAAGGTGATCGTCGAATTCTTTTCCGAAAGCGGTTCCACCGGCGCTGGTTCGGATATCGCTCGCGGCCTGAGGGACGACGTGATCGGCCAGCTTGCCCGCTTCGACGACATTGTCATTGTCGCCGATCCGCTGCGCGCCGGGCGTGCCGCCGGCGCCGACTATTCGCTCCAGAGCAATATCCAGCTCGACAAAAGCAGGTTGCGCGCCGCGGTCAGGCTGGTGCGTCAATCGGATGGCGCGGTCGTCTGGGCCAGGAACTTCGATGCCGATCTTCAAGCCGAGAGCAAGCTTGTCATCCAAGGCAACATCTCCCGGCAGATCTCCAGTGCGATCGCGCATCCTGATGGGGCGATCCTTCAAACCGGAACGAACCAGATCGTCGGACCGGCTCAAAATGGCGACCAGGATGCCTATGCCTGCACGCGCGCCTATTACAGCTACCGTCAGGCCATGACCGCGCAAAGCCACGGCTCGACGCTGGAATGCCTGCGGCAGGCGACGCAGCGCTTCCCCGATAACGCTGCGTCCTGGACATTGCTGTCCATAGTCTATCTTGACGAGCTGCGATATCGCTACCAGCTCGGCACTTCCTCTTCGGTTCAACCGCTCGAACTGGCAACCGCTGCGGTGGAGCGGGCGGCATCTCTCGCGCCCGGCGATCCCCGCGTGCTGCAGGCGCTGATGTTGGTGAGCTTCTTCCGCGGAGACATCGACAAGGCCCTGGAGGCTGGCATGGCGGCCTATGCCGCCGATCCCGGTGACGTCGAACTCGCCGGCGAATATGGTTATCGACTGGCGCTTTCCGGGAAATGGCAATCAGGCTGCGAACTGCTCTCGATCGCCGTCAACAGGGGCGTCGGTCCTAGTGGCTACTACGAAGCCGGCATGGCGCTGTGTGCATTCATGAAGGGCGATCTCGAACAGGCGGAGCGCTGGTCGCGAAAGTCCGATCTCGGCTCGAACCCCGTCCATCGTCTCGTGCTGCTATCCATTCTGGGGGCCGCCGGGAAGACCGAGGAGGCCAAAGCGGAAGAGCATTGGCTTCATAGCCATGCGCCGGCATTGATGGCTAACATCCGCGAGGAAATTTCGCTGCGCTTGCAACGGCTTGACGATCAGGAGCGCGTCCTGAATGGATTGCGTGCCTCGGGACTTGATATCGACGCCACCCCGGCAAGATAAGGCCGCTATCGATTGGTCGGTGCGGCGCTCTGCTTGCGGTTCGAAATCTCCAGAGCGATTTGCATGGCGATCTCGTCCTCGACATCGAGAAAGGTCCGGCCGCGCAGTTGGCGATCATATTGATTTGCCCATATCACCGTGCCGTCGGCGCCATTGATCATTCGGACATGCAGATGAAGGACGGCGCCCTCGATAACCACGCTTCCCTGCAGACTGAACAGCGGAACGATCGGTTGGGTGTCGGATCTGTCGGGCGCGAGCACGACAAGATTTTCCGCTTTCATCAGCTTCGTCAGCAGCTGGTCGGCCAGGCCTTTCGCAAAATTCACGCCTTCGGAGCTGCCGCCGAGGGCCGCGAAGGGCTCGACCACAATGCTGACCTTGCTCGCGACCGTCGACGCGGCGGGCGCCGGCGGCGCTCTCGGCCTTGAAAAATAGGCTTCCAACGGGCGGATGAGAGCCAAAACCGCGATCACGCCGAACAGCGCCGGTACGCCGATCGGCAGCAGAAGATCGCGATAGGCGACAGAGCGCTCCAGGCCGACCCTCTTGTTTCCGCGGTTTTGCAAATCCCTCCCTTCGCCTGGATTCGCGCTGCCATTGCTGCTCGAAAATTGCGGCGAATAGCCTCCCTTGGGGATGGTAATCCCGATCGGGTCGCTGCTTCCGCTGACGAGATAATATCGCTCAAGTGCGCGACGGATACGCCCCGCCTCGATGCGGACGACCGGATCATTCTGCGCATCGAAGGAGGCGCCCCGCGCGAAAACCGCCTGCGCAATCGTATAGGCCTTGAGTTGTTCGCTGCGTCCTTCCAGCGTCTCCTCAACGATATACCGCAGGAAACGCCGCCCACGCTCAGGAGCATGAAATTCGGGACTGGCGAGGATGCGCTCAAGCTGCGCGCGAACGGCTGCAGGGTCGTAGGGTTCGCGGCTGGTTTCCTCCTCATCCGATACCATCGAGCCCTCCCGCGACGCCACCTGTTGCCTTATACACCTGTCGATGGTTCAGGACTTCCGTAGCAATACGTAAATGAGAGCCTGGACCTGGCCGCCAGCGACATTGCCGGATCAGATGACGGTTCACAGCCGACTCGGACGCTTCACCGCCTAGAGCCTTTCCGGGTTAGATTGAAGCATTCTGCCGGAGCAGGTTTTCGTCAGGGCAAAGGCGATTGGCGAAGGGCATACCCCAAGGTACGTCCGAGCCAATCGCCTTTGATCCTGGCTAGAGATGCCCGGCCCACCGGCCGCACCGCTTCGCCGTGGCGAAGCGATGTGCGTCCGGCGATTCTGAAGTCTTGCAGATTTGCCAGCCAAATCTGCGGGAGGGTTGGCTGAAACAGGGCGGCTGATCGACCGGCCGGCTTGGCCGTAGGGCTGGGCTACGACGCGCGCCGGTCGACCATCCGACTCCGTTTGAGCCAACAGAATGCTTCAATCTAACCCGGAAAAGCTCCAGTGCAATAGACGACGACTTCCTGCTCTATTTCGCGGCAGAGCTGCTCATATTCGGTGATCAGCGTATCTTCTCTCGGACGCTCATTTCGGAACCGATCCAATGCATCGACGGCAAGGTCATAGGCTTCAAACATCTCCCCCAGTGTCTCGCTGGTCACGTCAGCGAGACGATGACGAACATCGGGCAGGCGGAGCATCAATTTCCTTCGTCCACGCTCTCGGCTCATAGTGTAACTCCGGATATTTGCACGCACCGGTAAACAATCCGAACTCGATGGAACCCCGTTCGTTCCCCCTCACCTGCTCCGATCATCCGTCCGGCGGTGCGCTCGCAGAACGGATGCGCATTTCCAGGTCAATGTGCAGCAGAACAGGATTCAAGGCTCCCGGTCGTCCGCATCCAGGGCTTTCACGGTGACTGCGGCGACGATGCCGGTCAGCACAATGCCCGCAAAGCCGATCATCAACGCCAATATCCGCGACGAGATATGTTTGGGGGTAAAATCGCCGTAGCCGATCGTCAAGCCGGTGACGAAAGTGAAATACATGGCTTCGTCAATGCGCCAGTTTTCGATACGCCAGATTGCGAGCCCGGATCCGACCATCAGGGAGACGATCGCTGAGACGATTGGCCAGATCACATGAAGCTGCCTTGCGAGCGCGACGAAAAACAGCCGCCGCATCTGTCTAGGGTTCGATATTCGGCCAGTTCTTACCGACACCTTTCGACCTCCCTGCAATTGGTTCAGGACATTCATAAGACTGACGCAGTCCATGGGGCTGGAATCCGCGCGCCCCACATTCATCCCGTGCACCATGCTTGCCAAGGCAACCGCTGCGGTGCCCTACCTCGATGCTCTCCAGACCCGCTTCATAAGCCCCGATCGGGCAGAACATATAAAGTCGTGGCGAAGATCATGTAAACCATCAGCACCAATATGCCGACGAACCACGCCGAACGCCCGCTGTTGGTAACGAACATCGCCGTCATGGTCGCCAGGAAAACCATGACGACAACGCCCGGCGAAAACTGCAGATCCATCGGTGTCGGACCGATGACGTAGCTCAACAGCACAAGCACGGGCGCCACGAACAAAGCTATCTGCGAGGCGCTCCCGAGCGCGATGCCGACGCTCAAGTCGAGGCGGTTCTTGCGCGCACCGGAAAATGCCGAAGCCATTTCGGCTGCGCCGCCGACCAGTGCGACGACGATGAAACCGACAAAGGCAGGCGTCATTCCAAAAACCTTGGCAGCCTCCTGCACGGACTCGACGAAGATCTCGCTGACCAGCGCGACCAGTATCGTGACACCGGCAAGCGTGGACAATGCCAGGCCAATCGGCCACGGGGTTTCGTCCGCCTCGGCGTGCTCGGCGGCGGCAAAGAGCTCGCGGTGCGTCTTCAGCGTGAACAGCAGTCCCAGCGCGTATCCGACAATAAGCAGGATGGCCAAGCCTAAGCTGAGCTTGTTAAGCACTTCCGTAGCCGAGGTCGAATCTGAAGCAACCGCCGACGGTATCAGCAGGGCGATGGTGGCGAGGAACAGCAGGCCGGCCTGAAGACGCGCATTGGCTCGGTTGAATTCCTGAGTGTGATGCTTCAGGCCGCCGAGCAAAAACGAGGCTCCCAGCATGAACAGCGTGTTGGTGACGATTGCACCGGCAACCGATGATTTTACCAGCGTATACTGTCCGGCACGCAGGGCGGCCAAGGCGATGACAAGCTCCGTCAGATTTCCCAGCGTGGCGTTGAGCAGTCCGCCAGCGGCGTCGCCGGTTTTTGCCGCAACGGACTCGGTGGCGTGACTGAGGAGGCCAGCCAGGGGTATCACGGCAAGGACCGACAAGATGAACAGCAACGTGTGAGCCTCGGGGGCAACGCGCGCCGCGACAAAGACCACCGGCACCGCAACGAGCAGCCAAAGCATGGGGTTGGCACGAATTTCTTTCCAAAGGAGGTTCACCCGTCACTCCCCGTTCAGTTGCTTCAGGCGTGCCGCGGGTTACGGGTCAATATGACCTGCTCCGGGCGCGCCAGTTGTTTGACGGTTGATGATCCGTCATGCAGGGCTACTCCGGCAGCGCTGTTTGCCGGAAGAATGTCACCGTCGCCTCATCCGGCGGCCCGAACCAGGTTGTGAAGAATGTCCGGAAATCCGGCCCGGCATAGGTTTGGCTGAGCGCACGATCGACGGCAAGGCGGAAGTCCTCATCGCCGCGCGCCAACTCAAGAGCGAGCGCTTCGTAGGTGAAGTGGCGCTGCAGGACGATCAGATTACCGGAATTGTCACTGCGGGCGGCGGCATCCATGAGGATCGGCATGTCGCCGAAGAGCACCGCCGAACTGCCGTCCATGACGCGCTCGATCCCCTGCTGGTAGTTGTCGACCGGCGCAGCCGTTGCCGCGAGTTGAAAAGTCTTGATCCTGTCGCTCAGCCAGCCTTCGCTCGTCGTGCCCGCGATCGAGGAGAAGGTCTTGTGCTCCAGGATCGTGCGGGCCGGTGAACCACGCCAGAGCGGACGGCTGGAGGGTTCGCCATATTGCAGCACTTCGCGCAAAGCCAGCGGCGAGCTGGTGCTCAAGAGCGCGCCGGTGCCGCTTGGGAAAATCGGGATGGAAAACGACACCTGCTGCCGCCGCGTCAATGTCACCGGCTCCGCAGCGCAGACAAGATCAGCCGTACTGCTTCCTATTGCCTGCATCTTGGCGTCGCCTGAAAGCGAAACCCATTCGACATCGAGCTTCGGCAGGTTCAGCTGTGCCCTAAGACTATCGGCAATCTTGTTGCAGAGGGCGACGGCATAGCCGTCCGGCCGTCCCTGTTCCCCGTTGAAGGAAAAGGGCCTTGCATCCGGATCGTAGCCGAGCTTCAGAGCGCTGCCCGCTTTGATACGGTCGAGCGTCTGAGCCTGCACGGGCATGCCGAAGGCCAACATGGCCGCCGCGGTGAGCACAGAGGCGGCGATACCCGCCCAGCGATCATTTGTTCCTGACATGTCTGATCCTCCTCTCTTACTCGGCCGGAAGCTGGTTCGTGTTGCTGGCGAAACGCGGGGCGATCAGGCCGTAGATGATGAAACCGATGCCTGTGACGATCATGCCGCCGAGAACCGCGTCCTTGCCGGAGGCATAGATGGCGAAGACGCTGTAGGCCATGCCGACCAAGGCGATGGTGGCGTTCAGCCGATATTTCGGCTGTGGCACGCGGGCGGCCTTCATCATGACGAAAAGGGCAGACAGCGCGATGATATAGGGCAGTACGTTGGTGACGACGGCGAGGTTGACGAGCGCCGAAAACTGTTCGCTCAACGTCGGCGAAATGGTCATCAAGGCAAGGCATGTCTGCACGATGCCGAGAATGATCATGCCGGCCACGGGCGCCCCCATCTCGTTCACCCGCGAGAATATGGATGGGAACATCCGCTCGTCGGCGGCGGTTTTCGCCGTCTGCGCGATCGTAAACTGCCATCCGAGCAGCGAGCCGAGGCAGGCCAGTACGGCAAGCGCCATGACGATGGAACCAACCGTGGAATTGAACATGGTGGCATAGGCGAGTGCAAAGGGCCCCGTGGAGCTGGCGAGATCCGGATTCGGCACGATGCCCTGAATGACCGTCGTCGACAGGATGTAGATGACGGCCGCACCCAGCGTGCCGAACATGCAGGCGAGCGGCACGTCACGCTTGGGATTTTCGACGGCATCGGAATTCTGAGCGGCTGATTCCATGCCGAGGAATGCCCAGAGGGTCAGTGAAATGCTCGATCCCATGCCTTGCCCAAGCGTCAGGCCTTGCGGATTCCAGGCGGCGGCGAAAGTGCTGGAGCTGAACCAGAGCCAGCCGATGATCGACAGCAGTCCAACGGGCAGGATGACGCCCCATACCGTGACCGAACCAATGCGGCCGGTGATGCGCGGTCCACCGAAATTGGCGGCCGTGGTCAGCCACAAGAGCACGATCAGCGCCAGGCAGGTCATGATCGGGGTCGAGGTCAGCACCGGAAAGAACCCGGCCAGGTACCCGACGGCCGAGATGCCGATCGCCACATTGCCGACGGCAAGCGACAGGAAATACAGGAAGAACACCATGAAATAGCCGTCCTTCCCATAGGCATCCTCCGCATAGGCGGACATGCCTCCGGGCCGCTGATTGAACAGTCCGGCCTGGGCGAAGCCATAGGCGATCGCCATCGAGCCGATGGCGGTCACAAGCCAGGAAAGCAGCGAGATCGCCCCGACCTGCGCCATATTGGCGGGCAGCATGATGATCCCCGACCCCATCATGTTGACGGCGACGATGAAGGTGAGTTGCACCAGGTTCATCTTTTTCTTGGCCGTGGCCTCGGCCGCAAGATGCATCGTGTTGTCGGTCATGACGAAGTCCTCCCTAAAGCGCGTCGCGTTCCTTCAGAATGGCTTGATCCACGCTTTCATTCTTTGTTTTCGCTCAATGTCGCTACCGCAAAGCCGCTGCGCACTTTTCGTGACATGCTCCAGCCCTACTCGCGGACGACATATGTGTGGAACTTGATCCGCCCATCGATCCGCTCCTGGAACACGCCCTGGACCTCGTAATTGAAGCCGGGGAAGCGGTTGAAGGATTCTTCGAAGGCGAGGAAATAGTCCCGCATCGGCCGCGCCCTGTCATCCCAGCGCTCTCCCGGCACGATCACGCCGATACCGGGCGGATAGATCAGCGCCAGCGTCGCAGAGATGCGGCCGGCGGCTTCCGTCAGCGGCACATAGTCGACATTGTTGGCGACCAGTGCCTCATAGGCCCGCTTGGGTGCCATCGCCGGTTCGGGGAAGCTCTCGGAGCGGAAGCAGAGGCGCTGCAACTCCTTGACCCCCGCCTCGCGGTAGAAGGAATGCATCTCATGGCAGACCTGGCGGACGCTATAGCCGGCATAACGCTCGCGATGGGCGGCGAAGACGGTCGGCAGCACTTCCTGCAGCGGCGCATCGCGGTCCCACAGGTTCTTGAACTTGACGAGCTTGGCGACGAGCGTGTTCAGCTTGCTCTCGTCTTCGGCAGGTGTCAGGAGGAAGAGCAGGCTGTTCAGGTCGCATTTTTCAGGCACGACCCGCTGCTCGCGCAGATAGTTGGCGACAACGGTCGCCGGAATGCCGAACTCGCGATACTCGCCGGTCTTCCGGTCGATGCCGGGGGTCAGCAGCGTAAGCTTGTTGGGATCGACCATGGTATAGCCGGGCGCATAGCCGGCATAACCATGCCAGCTCGCCTCCGGATCGAACCGCCAGCATTGCTGCTCGCGTTTCAGTACCTCCGTCGCGACATCTTCCCACTTGGCGGCGGCGAGATCGCCGGTGTGCTTCGAGCCCGAAACCGTCACCCTGTCCGGCACGAAAGGATCGAAGAACCACTGCTCCTCCGGGGTCGCGGCCTTGGTTTCGTAATGCTCCACGAAACCTCGCAGCTTCTTGCGAACCTCGATCCCGAGCTCGATGCATCGGTCCCAGAGCATCTCGCCGGCCTTGCCCTCATGCACCTTGGCATTGACGTCGAGCGAGGCAAAAAGCGGGTAGAAGGGAGAGGTCGAGACATGCATCAGCAGCGATTCATTGAAGCGCTTGTGTTCGACGAACCTGCGCTGGCCCTTGATATGTTCGTCCCGCTTGTGGATCTGCGATGCCTGGGAAAAGCCGGCGCCCTGCTTGTGGACCGATTGCGTGGAGAACAGCCCGGGCATATCAGCCCTGAGGTCCTTCAGCCGCATCGGGCTATGGCCCTCGAAGAGCGGGTGGAAGGCGTTGTAGCCGATCCAAGCCTCGTCCCAGAGGACGTAGTCGCAGAGATGGCCGAGCTTCTCCATCACCTGGGCGACATTGTAGATCGTGCCGTCATAAGTCGCGAGCTGGATGCAGGCCAGACGGAACGGCCTTTCCGCCTCCGCACGGCTCTTGTCGGCGACGAGTGGGTGCTCCTCTATCTTTTGCCGCAGCCAGCTTTCGTCCCAAGCCGACCAGTCGACCGCGCCGATCATGCCGAAGGAATTGCGGGCGGTCGGCAGATAGATCGGGATGGCGCCGGCCTGCACGAGAGCACCCTGATGCAGGGATTTGTGATTGTTGCGGTCGAAGAGCACCAGATCGCCGCTGTGCAGTACCGCATTGGCGACGACCTTATTGGAGGTGCTCGTGCCGTTCAGGATGAAATAGGTGCGGTCCGCGCCGAAGATGCGCGCCGCCTGCTTCTGGGCTTCGACGGCGGGGCCTTCATGGATCAGGAGGTCGCCAAGATCGACATCTGCGTTGCAGAGATCGTTGCGAAAGATGCTCTCGCCGAAATATTTGAAGAAGATCTGTCCGGCCGGCGATTTTCGATAGAACTGGCCGCCCTGATGCCCCGGGCAATCAAAGGCGATATTGGCCTCGCCGTCATAGGCCATCAAGCCGCCGAAGAATGGCGGCAGCAGCGATTTGCCGTAATTCACGGCGCTGGACACGATCTGCTTGGCATAGAAGGTCGGCGTCTGCTGGCCGAGATAGACGAAACCATCCACCTCGCCGGCCATCTCGACGACATCCATATCCGCAATCGTCAGCGTATCGGCCATCGCCCAGATCGGCGTGCGGAAACCGATATCCCTGACGGAACGAAGGAAGCTGCGTGCCGAAACCAGCCGCCCGCCCTCGACCGAGCCGATATAGGCGCCGACGTCAGCATCCTCTGACACGTCGGCCGAATAATCGTCGCGCTGTTCCACCTCGAAGCCCTGGGCGGTGATCTGTGACACCAGTTCCTGCGCCTGGGCATTGTCGCGATCGATGATCGCGACGATCTTCAGCATCTTGTGGAACGGTATTGCGACCGTCGGAGATTTCACGTCGCGCGGGATCATTCTTGCCCCTCCCCTGCCATGCAATCGACGAGGTAGCGGCGACCGCCGTCACCGGGCGCGAAGCGAAGGCCGTGGATATCGGTTTCGAAACCGGGGAATTTTCTGTCGAAGTCACGGGCGTAAAGCAGATAGTCCTGAATGGACTTCGTCGACTGGGTGATCCGTTCGCCCGGCATGATCAGCGGAATGCCGGGCGGATAGGGAACGATCATCACGGCAAGGATGCGATTCATGAGGTCGTCGATCTCGACGCTCTCGATCCGGCCCTTGACCAGCCGGTCATAAGCATCGGCCGGACGCAGTGCCATGTCGGGCAGGACCGTATACATTTCGCGCTGCGCCTTCGGCACGTCGTCCTTGCGATAGATCGCGTGGATCTGCTCGCAGAGATCTTTGAGCCCCATTCCGGCATAGGCTTCCGGATGTGCCGCGGCCAGTGCCGGCAGTGCGCGGGTCAATGGCGCATTGGCGTCATAGAGATCCTTGAAATTCAGCAGTTCGGTGACGAGCGTGCTCCACTTGCCGCGGGTGATACCCATCGAGAACAGCACGAGGAAGGAATAGAGGCCGGTCTTCTCGATCTCGATGCGCCGCGAGGACAGGAACTTGGTGACGACCGCCGCCGGAATGCCGTGATCATCCATCACGCCGCTGGCCGAGAGGCCCGGCGACAGGATGGTGACCTTGATCGGGTCGACCATGACATGGTTTTCGGCAAGGCCGGCAAAACCATGCCAGGCATCATCCGGCTTCAAGACCCAGTCGGCACGGGTGTCGGTCGGCGTCTGCCCGGCAATCGTCGGCTCCCAGACGTCGAACCACCAGGTGTGTTCCGTCTGTTTCCTCACCGCGTTCATCGCCCGGCGGAAGCTGATCGCCTCGTCGATCGTCTCCTGGATGAGCGCGCGTCCGGCCGGCTGCTCCATCATGGCGGCCGCGACATCGCAGGAGGCAATGATGCCGTATTGCGGCGAGGTCGAGGTGTGCATCATGAAAGCTTCGTTGAAGCGGGTGATGTCGAGACGTTTGGTCTCGGCATGCTGGATATGGATCATCGACGCCTGCGAAAGGGCGGCCAGCAGCTTGTGCGTCGATTGGGTGGCGAAGGTGATGGCGTTTTGCGACCGCGCAGGCTGATTCGACGAGATCGCGTGGAAGCCATCGTAGAATTCGTGGAAATTGGCGTAGGCGTACCAGGCTTCGTCGAAGTGCAGCACCTCGACCGCGTCGCCGAGCGACGCCTTGATGGCATCGACATTGTAGCAGAGGCCGTCATAGGTCGAGTTGGTGATGACCATCAGCCGGACCTTGCCGCTGGTCTGCCCGGCAAAGGGGCTTGCGGCAATCTTGCCGGCAATCGACTCCGGCGTGAACTGGTCCTTCGAGATCGGACCGATGATACCGAGCCCGTTGCGCGAGGGCGTCAGATAGATGGGCGTCGCGCCCGTCATGATCAGCGAATGCAGGATGGACTTGTGGCAATTGCGGTCGCAGAGCACGAGATCGCCGCGCGCCACGATGCCATGCCAGACGATCTTGTTGGCAGTCGAGGTGCCGCCGACGACAAAAAAGGTCTCATCGGTGCCGAAAATGCGTGCGGCATTGCGCTCCCCCTCGGCGATGGGACCGACATGATCCAGCAGCGAACCGACGCTGCCGACCGATACGGAGATATCGGATCGCAGCGTGTTTTCACCGAAGAACGTGTAGAAGAGCTGGCCCACTGGGCTCTTGCGAAACGCGACGCCGCCGCCATGGCCGGGCGTATGCCACGAATAAGCGCCTTCCAGCGTATAATCCATCAGCGCCTTGAACATCGGCGGCGGCAGCCGCTCGAGATAATTGCGGGCTGCCTGCGCGATGGCGCGCGCCATGAATTCCGCCGAATCCTCGAACAGGCGGAAAAAGGCGTTGGCATGACGCAGCACCGCTGTCGGCACGTCTTCTGCGGTGGTGTCATCGCCGAACAGGAAAATCGGCAGCCGGTCATTTCTCTGCCGCTTTGCGGCGAGCACCTCTCCCAGCACCTGCCAGCGCGTCGTCTTGTCTTCGGTGCCGTCGACGGATACCAGCCAGCAGGACTCTGTATTGAAGACATGCACGAGACGGCGGGCGTCCTCATAGGAAACGCCGGAGACGATCCGGAACCCTTCCCTTTCAATGGCGGCGGCGAGATCGCGCATACCGCGTCCGGCTGCGCTCTTGCCGTCAAAATCCTCGTCGATAACGGCTATCGGAAATGCCGTCTGGAATTCCATGCGTTCCTCCAGAACCTGACGTCAAGGCTACGGCCGCCGTGCAGACCGCTGGATCTCAGGTTGAAGGATCGTACATGACGGGTCGTGCAGCGTCCTTGATTGCAATCAAGGTGACGCGAAGCATTTCGATGCCGCCGGAGGAACTTGGATTTTGATCAGGCTATTCGGCCCACTCCGCATCGGCGGTGAAGGCGATCGTCAGCCAGCGATTGGCGCTTTCGTCGCCGATCGCGTTCCCGATCTCATCGCGGAGCGCGTCCCATTCCTCCACGGTCTTTGCCGGAAGCCCTTCAGGGACGATGAAATAGAGTTCGATCTGCATCGCGCGGCCGACCCGGGCAACATAGGCTCGGTGCGAGAGGAAGCCGAGCCGGCGAACCGTTTCCGAGGCGACACGATCGACATGCTCCTGGAGGTCGACAGGGGCGATCAGCAGGATCTCGGTGAACGCCCTCCAAACGGTGCCGATCGGAAGCGGGACCATGATGAGGCAGACCAGCGCCAGAACCGCCGGGTCCATATAGCTGGCAAGCCAGGCAGCCGGCGTCGCCTGCACGGCCATGCCGATCAGGAATGCAATGAGCAGGGCAAGCGCAATGCCGCCCGACATGATCCAGGCCTTGATGTCCAGCGAGATGAAATCGGATTTGATGCGGGCGTTCAGCCTGACGCCGAGAAAGGCCATGGCGGCGCAAACAAGCAGGGTCGCCGCAGAATAGGCGATCGCCATGCCGAAGCGCAGTTCGTGACCGCCGTTCAAGATGCTGATGATCGCGCTGATCAGCGCATAGATGCCAACTGTCATCAACAGGCAGCCGTTGAGCATCAGCACGATGGGCTCGAGATGCCAGAAACCCATGGTGAAGCGGTTCCGGATTCTGCCGGACCGAGCGTCGCTCTGCGTCGATTTCAGGATCAGGCTCGAAACCCAGAGCGCAAGTCCGGTCATCGCCGCATCGGCCAGCGAATAGACGCCGTCGAAGGCGATCGAGAAAGAGCCGGAAAGAATGCCGAAGACGACCCCGAGCGTTGCCACCACGACGGTCGCCGCGATCGATATCCGGAGAAACCCCTGCTCGCTCAGCATCGTCGACCCCGCCTCCGCTTCGGCCCGTCATGCGACATGCTTTAGCAGCTTTATCCCGATGACGAAGGTAGTCTAGGCCAGCCCGGCGGACTACGCATTGATCCGGATTGCGGCAGCCGGTTTTTGCAACGACAATTGCGGTTTGATGGCGGTCCGCAGAGACATTGGCTCCGGGCAGCCGTCTCTCGGGGGAAGCTCATGACGACGTCGCCAAATGGCAAGAGCCTCGGACTTGCTGCCTGCACCGCCATCGTGGTCGGCAATATGGTGGGATCGGGCTTTTATCTTTCACCGGCCGCGGTCGCGCCCTATGGCAACCTTGCGATTGTCGTCTGGATCGTCATGGGCGCCGGCGCGATTTGCCTGGGTCTGACCTTCGCGCGCCTGGCGAGCCTCGTGCCCGCTGTCGGCGGCCCCTATGCCTATACCAGGCTCGCCTATGGCGATTTCGCCGGCTTTCTGATCGCCTGGGGCTACTGGATATCAATATGGACATCGCTGCCCGTCATCGCGATTGCCTTTGCCGGCGTGATGGTCGATCTCTTCCCTGCCCTCGCCAATCGCTTCGCCGCGACCGTGCTGACGCTCGGCGTGATCTGGGCGGTCGTGCTCGTCAATCTTCGCGGTGTTCACGCGGCGGGTGTCTTCGCGCAGGTGACGACCTACGCCAAGTTGCTGCCTTTCGGCGCCGTTGCCATTATCGGCCTTCTCTACATCGATCCGTCGCATTTCGCCGAATTCAATCCAAGCGGTCAGCCGCTGCTGCAGTCCTTTGCGACACTGGCGCCTCTCACCATGTTTGCCTATCTGGGGCTGGAATCGGCTACGGTTCCGGCCGGCGACGTGGAGAATGCGGAGCGGACAATCCCACGATCGACCGTGCTCGGTATCTCCATCGCCGCTGCCCTTTATGTGTTCGGCACGATCGTGGTGATGGGCCTCGTGCCGCGTGAACAGCTCGTTAAGTCGGTTGCGCCATTTTCCCAGGCGGCAGGGATCATGTGGGGACGCCCCGGCGAGTTGGCGATCTCGCTTGCAGTCCTCGTGTCCTCCATTGGCGCGCTCAACGGCTGGACCTTGCTGATGGGGCAGGTTCCGATGGCTGCCGCCCGCGACGGGCTATTTCCGCCGCTTTTTGCCCGGCTTTCCCCGCGGGGCGTGCCGGCATGGGGCATGACCATCTCGGCCTTGTTCGCAACGCTCCTCGTGCTCGTCCAGGCGCTCGGCTCCGAAGGCTTTGCCGCCGTCTATCGGCTGATGGTCGGGCTCAGCACCATGGCCGCCGTCGTTCCCTATGCTTTCTGCGCGCTTGCCAGAAGCCTCATTGCGGGCGTGTCTGATGGGCGGATGCCGCGGGTCAGCGCGATCGAGCTTATCGCGTTCGTCTTTGCGATCTTCACCCTTTACGGCTCCGGCGCCGAACCGGTGCTCTACGGCCTCGTGCTGCTGATGCTCGGCATCCCGGTCTATGTCTGGCAAAGACGCAATGCGGCTGGCGCGACGGACAAGGAGACGGCCGCGAGCGCCGTAACGCAACCGCTCCCGTCTCAGGACAAGTTTGCCTGACGGACCACGCCGTCAGGCGTGCCAGCTCAAGGTGTCAAAACGCTCGTTGATGATCGTCCCACGGTCGCCGCGAACCATCCCGGCAATATCGGCAAGGGTGCCAATTGCGGCCGTCTTGCCGTTTGCCCGTGCAAAATGGCAGGCAGCATCGACCTTCGGTCCCATCGAGCCGGCCGGGAAGGAGAACTGGTCGAGATCGCCGGGACGAGCGCAATGGATCGCCTTTTGGGACGGCTTGCCCCAATCGACACAGACAGCCTCGGCATCCGTTGCCATGATCAAGAGATCGGCATCAAGTTCGCGCGCCAGCAGTTCCGAGCACAGATCCTTGTCGATCACGGCTTCGATGCCGATCAGCTTCCGATCGGCGCCCTTCTCGTACATCGTTGGAATACCGCCGCCGCCAGCGCAGATGACGATGGTGCGCTGCTCCAGAAGCCAGCGGACGGGCCGGATCTCGAAGATGCGCTTCGGCGCCGGCGAGGCGACAACGCGTCGCCATTTTTCGCCGTCCTGCTTGAAGATCCAGCCTTTTTCCCCACGAATCCGATCCGCCTCGCCCTTGTCGTAGACCGGCCCGACGAACTTGGTGGGGTTCTGGAAACCGGGATCTTCGGCGTCGACTTCCACCATGGTGAGAAGTGTCGCTAAGGGCTGCTCGAACGGCAGGAGGTTGCCGAGTTCCTGTTCCAGCATATAGCCGATCATGCCTTCGGTCTCGGCGCCGAGAACATCGAGCGGATAGGCCTCTTCTGGTTTGTAGGCCGCTCCCTGGAGCGCGAGCAGCCCGACCTGCGGACCGTTGCCGTGGGTGACGACGATCTCATGTTCGGCCGCCAGTGGCGCGATCGCCTCAGCGGCGGTGCGCGCATTTCGCCTCTGGGTATCGGCGGTCATCGCTTCCCCGCGCCGGAGAAGCGCATTGCCGCCAAGCGCAATGACCACACGCATGCTAATCTCCCAACGTGGCGACAAGCAGTGCCTTGATCGTATGCAGACGGTTCTCCGCCTGCTCGAAGGCGACATTGGCCTCGGACTCGAACACGTCGTTGGTGACTTCGAGGCCGTTGTCCATGCCGTAATCTTCGGCGATCTGCTTGCCGAGTGTGGTTTCGGTGTCGTGGAACGCCGGCAGGCAATGCATGAATTTGGTCTGCGGATTGCCTGTCGCCTTCATCAAGTCCTGGTTGACCTGGTAGGGCGTGAGCAGCTTGATGCGTTCGCGCCAGACGTCTTTCGGCTCGCCCATCGAAACCCAGACGTCGGTGTGGATGAAATCGACGCCCTTGACGGCCTCGTTGGGATCTTCGGTGACCAGCAGCCGCGCGCCCGAGGCCTGCTGCAAATCCCTGGCGATCTTCATATATTCTTCTGAAGGCCACAGCGACCGCGGGCCGCAGATGCGCACATCCATGCCGAGCAGGCAACCGACGATCAGCAGGGAATGCCCCATATTCGAGCGGGTGTCGCCGACATAGGCATATTTGATCTCAGCGATCGGCTTGTCACTGTGTTCGCGCATGGTCATGACGTCGGCGATCATCTGCGTCGGATGATATTCGTCGGTCAGGCCGTTGTAGACAGGCACCCCGGCGTATTTTGCCAGCGTCTCTACGCCTTTCTGCGCCGAGCCGCGATATTCGATCGCATCATACATGCGCCCCAGCACCCGCGCCGTGTCCTTGAAGGATTCCTTGTGGCCGATCTGTGAGCCGGATGGATCGAGATAGGTCACGTTGGCGCCCTGGTCCGAGCAGGCCACTTCGAAGGCGCATCGCGTTCTCGTCGAGGTTTTCTCGAAGATCAGGCAGATTTCCTTGCCCTTCAGATGCTCCTGCTCGGTGCGGGCATATTTGGCCCGCTTCAGGTCGCGGGCGAGATCGAGGAGATAGCGGAATTCCCGCGGCGTATAGTCCTGCACGGTCAGAAGCGATCGATTGCGCAGATTGAAACTCATGGTCTTGCTCCGTCGTCTGGTTCGTGGATGGAAAGGTCAGTAAGCGGGGTCGCGCCAGATTGGGCATGTCATGCAGTGCCCGCCACCACGCCCACGTCCGAGTTCGGAGCCGCGAATGGTGATGACCTCGATGCCTGCCTTGCGCAGCAGCGTATTCGTGTAGGTGTTGCGGTCGTAGGCGACGACGACACCGGGTTCGAGTGCAACGACATTGTTGCCGTCGTCCCATTGTTCGCGTTCGGCCTGATAGGAATTGCCGCCGGTCTCGACGGTTCGCAGCTTCGGCAGATCGAGCGCTTCGGCGACGACATCGAGCATCGGCTTGCTTTCGGGATGGATCTCGAATGTGCCGTCGTCGTCCTTGGGATGCATGCTGTAGCAGCGGATCTGGTCGACCACCTCGGCAAACAGCGTGACGACGTCACGGTCGCAGAAGCTGAAAACAGTATCGAGATGCATGGCCGCGCGGCTCTTTGGCATCAGGCAGCCGATCACCCGGTTCGCCGCCTTGCTTCTGAAAAGGGCCTGAGCCACCTGGCCGACGGCCTGATAGGTGGTGCGCTCGCCCATGCCGATCAGCACCGTGCCGTTGCCGATCGGCATGACGTCGCCGCCTTCCATCGAGGCGTTGGCGAATTGATGGTCGGCATCACCCCACCAGATCTGGAAATCGCCGCCCTGGAAGATCGGATGAAACTTGTAGATGGCACGCTGGACCAATGTCTCGGCGCGTCTCGCCGGCCAGAACATCGGATTGCAGGTCACGCCGTTATAAATCCAGCACGAAGGGTCGCGTTGAAACAGCGTGTTGGGGATCGGTGGGATGACGAAATCGCTTTCCGGCAAGGCGCTGAGCATCAATGCCTTGGCTTTGACATCGGGCAGGTCGGCAATTGCGATGCCGCCGATCATGAATGCGGCAAGCTGTGTGGACGGCATTTCGTCGAGCCATGGCCGCATCGCCTCGGCAACCTGCGAGCCAAGCACGTTCGGGGTTATGCGCCGGTCGAGGATGAAATCGCGCGCCTGCTTGTTTGAGAGCGTCTGACCGAGCAGATCGTGGAGCTCGAGAACCTCGACTCCCCTTTCCTGCATCTTCAGGACGAAGTCATAGTGGTCCTTCTGCGCCTCATGGACCCAGATAACATCGTCAAAAAGAAGATCATGGCAGTTTGCAGGCGTCAGGCGCTGATGAGCCAAGGATGGTCGGCAGACCATGACGGTTCTCAGCTTTCCGACCTCAGAATGAACACCGAAACCACGCATGTGGTCCTCCTTCCAGCCATCGCCGGCTCTTTGAACAGCGTCAGATTATTTTGGCCGGTCCACTCATGTCATTGATTGCAGACAAGGTGCGGTGCAGCATTTGACTCCGGTGCCGCCCAGCACGTTGAAATGCCGTCGCTCAGTGAAGATCCGACCTATCGTCTTGCCGTATCTGCCATGCGCGCCAATGGGTGGGATGAACGTCCAGCATCTCGCCTGTCAGGGCATTGGCCCATCCCCTTGCCAGGCGCTGGCAGGGAAAAACCAGCGCGTGGATACCATCGCCGTCGATGACGGCGAGTTCGATATCCTCTTCGAATGGAGCTTCGACGACCAACCGCCACTTCACCGAACCCTCCCCGATCGTGCACGAGCGTCGACTGGATACGGGGCTGTTCTTAGGCAGGCCGGTCGCTCGCCCGGCATTGGTTCCCCAGCCGGCGCTTGGTGGGCGGCGGCGCAACGACATCATTGTTCCGCCCTTCCGTTAGAAGATGAGGTCCTGGGCTCCAGCAACACTCATTCAATATAGAAGGTCAGGTTGCCGTTGCGGGCGCGCGTCACCCATTCTATTTGGTTGGGCGTCAGCTTCTTGGCCTTCAGTTGCTGGACGAGCCACGTGTTGGAACGGATAGCCGCCCGGATTTCCTTCACATGTTCTTCGCTACCAGGCGAAGGCATGGAGCCAACTTCAACCGCAGTTCGAAAGCTGACGATTGAAAACCGCTTGTTGTGATAGGTTTTGATGTGCCCCGGCAGGCTTTCGGCCCAGTTCATGCGCCGGTATTCCTTGCGGGTCTGCTGGGCGTCGACAGGCGCCGCAACCAACGCCGCGGTCGCAATGGCGATAGCCAGGGCAATCTTCTTCATCTTCCTGCTCCTCAAGTGGCCGTGTGCCCATTGCCTGCCAGAGTAGCGGAAGAGTGAGCTCGCGGCATTGAGCCGGATCAATGGAGGGAGCCGAACCAAAAACTTAAGGCAGGTCAGGCTTTTCGGTCTGTCACTGGCACGGAGATACCCATAGAGGCTACGCGATACTACACCGACCCCTTTCCCAAAGGTGGTAATCTCAAGTCCTTGTGAGGGGCAAAGAGCCCGTCAAGGGGCTGACCGGCTCAAAGGGCGGAGGAAACCATCGTGTCCATCAAGATGGAGGCGCCGCATGTTGACGAATGCGATCGCATTGACCCGGACGTCGCCGGACGAACCTCGTTCACGGGCGGGATAACAGGGCGCGACCGGCCAGGCGCTTTGCGTGCGGAAGATGGCGAGCCGTCGATAGACTGGATCCGGCAATTCTATCAACACCTGCCGGACGCGGTGTTCTTCATCACCGACTGCCACCGAATTTCGGCCTGCAACGGGGCCGCTGTGGCGTTGTTCGGTTATGAGGAAGACGAATTGCTTGGTCAGAGGATCGACCTTGTCTGGTATCCGACGCCGGATGTTCCGTTGAAGGGACGCTGGGCGGACAGGGGAGTGGTGCGGGCCGGTGTGGCGATGACCAGGAGCGGCGTCCAATTTCCGACCGCCATGACGATCATCAGACAGCAAGACGGCAAAGGACACTTCTCCTCGGTGATCTTCGAGGACTTCCGCACCGAGCGCGAGACTTTGCAGCGTGTTCAGGAGCTTCAGCGTGAGCTTGCCCGTATCGCCCGAATAGTTGGGCTCGGGGAAATGACATCGACGCTGGCCCACGAACTTGCCCAGCCGCTGACGTCGATCGCCGCATACGCGCAAGGTTGCGCGCGGCTTGTGACGAAGGATCGTCATGGCCACGGCGAAGAACTCCGTGAAGCCTTGTCCGAGATTACGCAGCACGCCCTGTGGGCGGGAAAGATCGTGCAGAACATCAGGGAATTCGCCAAGCGCGGCGCCGACGAGAGAAAGATTGAAGCGATGCACGCGCTCATCCATGAGGCGACGGCTTTCGCGCTTGCCGGATCCCAGCGAAACGGCCTTCGCGCCGATTTTCAGCTCGTAGCGGAACGGGACGTCGTGCTTGCCGACCGGGTCCAGATCGTGCAGGTGCTGACGAACCTTGTTCGCAACGCCGTGGAGGCTACCGACGGTATTGCGCAGCCGCATATCACCATCCGAACCAGAACCGACGATTTATCCCGTCTCATTGTCGACGTGTCCGACAATGGCTGCGGAATTGCGGTCGACATCGAAGAGGCGCTGTTTCGTCCCTTCGTGACCAGCAAACCGCGCGGCCTCGGCATGGGCTTGGCGCTGTCCAAGCGCATCATCGAGGCGCATGGGGGCCGCATAAGCGCGCGCAATCGAATGGATGGCGGTTCTATCCTTTCGTTTTCCCTTCCGCTGGTGGAGACAACAACCAATGGCAAACGACCTTACGATCCATCTCGTCGATGATGAGGAGTCGCTCAGGCGATCTTTGACGTTTCTGTTGGTGTCGGCAGGTTTCGCGGTTCGGACCCATAGCTCTGCCAAAGCCTTTCTGGAACTGTTGCCGCTTTCGGGACGAAGCTGCCTCGTGACGGACCTGCGCATGCCCGAAATTGATGGCATCGAGCTGCTCCAGCGCCTGCGCCGTTTGAGACTGAACGTTCCGGTCATTGTCATTACCGGTCAGGGCGATATCGCCGCCGCCGTCCGGGCAATGAAGGCCGGCGCGTCGGATTTCCTTGAAAAGCCCGTCAGAGAAGAGGCGCTGATAGCCGCGATCAACGCGGCGGTGGGACAGAAGCGCCCCGGCGGGGCCGTCGCTGATTCTGAGAGCGTTGCAGCACGGCTTCGCCAGCTCACGGAGCGCGAACACCAGGTTCTGGCCGGCGTTCTTGATGGCTTGCAGAACAAGATGATCGCCTATCAGCTTGGTATCAGCGCACGCACGGTCGAAGTCCACCGCGCCAATGTGATGGCGAAAATGGGCGCCCGCAATCTGGCGGAACTCATGCGGATGGCCATCACCCTCGATACGGCAGCGCAGCCTGTCGAAACCGCCAGGGCCCTGCCCGACCACGGTGCTTGGACGCCTGCCCGATAGGCCCGGGACCGCGCCAAAGAGCTGCCGGTGATCGGGCTTCCGTAGCGATACTTAAGGGGTTTCTCGAATATCAGAGCAGACGGCGATTGGTTATGTTGCCAAGCGGATTGGGGGGCGACGCATATGCTTCAACACCACGCGACCATAAGGCAAACTGCAATTCCGGGCCGCCGACATGGAACAGCTGTCGGAACAACCAGAGATCAGTCGATCAAGCTCAAGGCCAACGAGACAATCTACAGCGAAGGCGAACATGCACTTGCGATCTATCAGGTCGAAACCGGTGCGGTGCGGATTTATCGCCTGATGGCCAGCGGACAGCGATATATCCTAACATTCTGCGGCGAGGGCGAATGGTTCGGCCTTGAAACCGGGAATGTTCGAACCGACTTTGCGGAAGCCGTCTGCGAGGCCTCCATCAAGCCCTTTCGGACCAACCAGAACGCAGTCGTTCCTGTCGACCTTCTTCACATCGCGCTGACGAACCTGGCAAAGGCGCAGCACAAGCAGCTCGTCATCACCGAGCAAAGCGCGCTGAAGCGGGTCGCGGCCTTCGTTTGCGAAATGGCCGACCGTCATCCGAAGGATCTGGAATTCGACATGATGATGTCGCGCAGCGATGTGGCTGACTATCTCGGTCTGACCGTCGAAACCGTTGCCCGCTGCTTCACGAAACTCCGCGAAAAAGGCGTCCTTTGCCTGAAAGGCAAGCTGCAGCGCGTCGTTCGCCTTCTGGACCGCGACGCGCTCATCGCGCTGACCATCTGATGCATGACGCCCGGAAGCGTGGACGATTCCGGGATAACGTCCTGGCCACAGCAAAGAAGCCAAAGCGCACCGCTGAATCAAGTTTCATACGGTGCGCTCAGCGGTCATGGATTGAAATCGATCGTGCAAAGGGGGATTGAACAATGAGATGCCTATTCTGCCGGAGATCGAATGCAGCGGTCACAACATGCATTGCGGTCCTGCTGTCGCTGGCGACCTTTCCACTCGCGATCGTTCAGGCGCAGGACGATCCGTTTGAGCAATTTCCCTTGGTCATCCAGTGCAAGTCCAACGAAACCTACCACACTTTCTACCTGTCGCGCATTTCACAGGATGGCATCGCAACCTATCGGGCATCCGAACGGATCGCCGGCACGATCACCCTCGACGGCAAGGCCAAGGCAACCGGCAGTGAAGGTGGAGGCACATGCGTCGGCAAGACCTTGACCGAGCTTCGCGCCTCCCATCAAGCCTACGATCTGAAACGCTAGGCTATATGGCCCCTTGAGGCTCGACCCGCAGAGGTCGATGCCCGATTGTTGGAACCGGCCGAGACCGCAATCTTGCTGTAAATCATGCAAAGTGAAGCCCGATATCTCACATGTTCCAGCAGCAGGCTCGGCTGCGGCCGAGAAGGAATGACCGATTTGGAGCCGTTAGCGGCCTGGCGGCTTTTGGCTGCCGAGGAACGATAGCTGATGCTCTCCAGTGTTACGCTGGGACCAAGCCACGCACCATACGGAACATCATAGGAAATGACCGGGGTCCATCGGGCAAGCCAACCAGATACCCAGCACGAACATGCTGTTCGATCGAACCGCGGGCGTCGTCAGAAAGTGCCGTCAATGTGCTTGTGGTGCTGCCTGGGCCGTCGGTGAACGTAGCCCAATAATCCGCGAAGGACGCATACTCGCAATCCACGACAATGGGAATCTCGGTCACGTCAACGAGGCCGATCTTCCGCCACAGCGTCGCCTGACCATCAGGCCAGAAGAGCTGACGTCCCGCCCGCATGGATCTCAGCGTTGCAAAGTCGGCCTCAAGCACGGCGCCGGTGTTAATGACGAGGTCAAATGCGGGCATGCCACCAAAGAACTGAGTAACGGCGGACGCGACCACGCCGCCTGGACGGGTCACGCGCTTCATCTCGGCAACGACCTGTTCAATTTCCGGGATGACGTCCAGGGCCAGGGTGGAAACTGCCGCATCGAAAGAGTTGGCGTCGAACCGCAGTTGCCGGACATCGCCGTGTTCATATGCGATATTGGGGTGAGATCGTCGACGGCGGGCTCCTTCCAGGTATCCCTCCGATGCGTCAACACCGATCACATGCGCTCCCGCCTCGGCCAGGGCTTTCGACAACACACCCGTCCCACATGCCACATCGAGCACGCGACTGCCCGGAGCAACATTGGCACGGGTGAGAAATGGGCTCGCCAGATGTTCGCTCCAGCGCCCTATGAATGACTCGTAGACGTCGGGATCGGCCCAATTGTATCGCAGTTCTGCGGTTTCCATGGCGCCATCCTCCCTTGATCAAGAATGGACATTACCACGGCCAAACAGGTCGCGCGTATCGCCGTCACGCCGGGCAGTCCAGCGGAAGCTTATTAGCACTTCTCAAGAAAACATGACATAGCGGAAGCCCCTGGAATCACACCGGTCCTCCGTCGGACGGTGTTCCGAGGTATCGCGTGTTTGACTGCCATCACACCCGAAGATCGTGTACTGTGACCAGAAGTCGTAGTCGAGGGATCATCGGACATGGATGAGGAGGGCCTGGCTGAGATCTCAGCCCGGTATGTTCACTTCGCCGATACGGAAGCCCACGGCCGTTCGCCGCTCTACGAGGCGTTGGCTCGTGCGGTTGCTGGAGACCGGGAGACACTCGGCTTCCTATCGACCCTCCCGGACACCAAAAGGCAACCGAACCTTCTGCTTGCGGCGGTGCGTCACCTGTTCGGCACGCCGAAGGGCTGGACCGAGTTTCGTCAGGTGCTCCTGGCCCACCCCGATGCAGTCCGTTCGCTGATGCTCGAGCGGTCGACACAAACCAACGAACCAGGAAGGTGCGCCTCGCTGCTCCCCGTCCTGGCGCGATTGCCGCAGCCGCTGGCGCTCCTCGAGGTCGGAACCTCCGCCGGGCTCTGCCTCATGCCCGACCTCTATGGCTACGACTACGGCCGCAAGGCGATCCGCCCACCCTCGATGGCCTCCGAGCCGCCTGTCTTGCGTTGCTCCGTCAGCGAGACGACCCCGTTGCCGACGGCCGCGCCACACGTCGTCTGGCGAGCGGGGCTGGACCTCAGCCCAATCGATGCTTCGGATGCTGCGCAAGTCGCATGGCTTGAGACACTGGTCTGGCCGGAGCAGACGGAACGGCTTGCCAACCTGCAGGCGGCCGTCAAGATCGCCGCTACGGTCAAGCCACGGATCGTGAAGGGCGACTTGCGCGGGAGCGAATTCGCCCGGCTCTGCAGCGAAGCCCCAAAGGACGCCACCCTTGTCGTCTTTCACACGGCGGTGCTCGACTATATCTCCGACCCCGCAGATAGGGAGGCTTTCGCCCAACAGGCGATGCGGCTCGCTCCGTATTGGGTATCGAACGAGTTCCCCCGCGCATTCCCGTTCATCGCCACGCGCGCAGGAACAAGCTGGCCACCCGGGCGCTTCCTCCTGTCTGTGAACCGCACTCCTGTCGCCTGGACCGACCCACATGGAGCTTCGCTCGCATGGATCGCGGATGAGGCCTAGGGGACCTCCGGCCTCGTCATTCCAGGCCTTGAGCCTGGAATCCATGGCCAAGGCCGATGATGCCGGCGTGGGTCCTCGGGTCAAGCCCGAGGACGACGGAGGGCGGGTGGACCGGTATCCGCGTATGCGCGCGCTCAAGAAGCGCGCGCTTTTTTCTCCCATCTCAGCGGAAACCGCCGCTCGCGAACAGCCGTTCGCCGGTCAGCCAGCGGGCGTCGTCGGAGGCGAGGAAGACGGCGATGTCGGCGATGTCGTCCGGCTGGCCGATGCGGCCGAGCGGCGTCTGGGCGGCGATGGTCTGTTCGAGCTCAGAGCCGATGACGCCAGCCGTGTGCGTTCCCTCGGTCTCGACCATGCCGGGCAGAATGGCGTTGACGCGGATCTTGCGCGGGGCGAGCTCCTTGGCGAGCACGCTGTTGATGCCCTCGACGGCGCCCTTGGTGCCGGTGTAGACGGCCGAGTTCGGGAGACCCAGGCTGGTGACCACCGAGGAGATGTTGATGACGCTGCCGCCCTCGCCGAGATGCCTGGCCGCCGCCTGGGTGGTCAGGAGAACGCCGAGAACATTGACGTCGAACATGCGGCGGTAGTGTTCCTCGGTCACCTCGCCGATCGGGGCGAATTCATAGACGCCGGAATTGTTGACCAGCACGTCGAGCTTGCCGAATTCCTTGACTGCGGCATCGACCACGCCCTGCGCCTGTTCGGCCTTGGAAACGTCGCCCTGCACCGCGATGGCCTTGCCGCCGGCCGCGTCGATCGCCTCGACCACGGCGTCGGCTCCGGCCTTGCTCGAGGCGTAATTCACCACCACTTGTGCACCTTCGGCCGCCATCGCCTTGGCAATCGCGGCGCCGATGCCCTTGGAGGCTCCCGTGACCACTGCGACCTTCCCTGTGAGCTTAGCCATCTCTCGTTCCTTCTGATCCGGAAGGCCGCCGGAATTGACGGCCTTGTTCCGTAGTTCAGAAATTCGGAACTGTTGATCTCGGTTTCAAGGGGCACTATATAAAATTCATGCGACCGCTCTTTCACCCAGCTCTCGAGGATATCAAGCCCGATGCGATCCTCTATGCGCTGTCGGATCCGGAGCGCGTGGCGATCTTCGCCAAGCTCGCAGGCACCGCCTGCGGCGGCACCTGTTCGGCGCTTGCGGATCTCGGCGACCGCATCATTCCAAAATCGTCGCTGTCGAACCATTTCAAGGTGCTGCGCGAATCCGGCCTGATCCGCAGCGAACGCCAGGGGGTGGAGATGCGCAACCAGACCCGCTGCGCCGAGCTCGACGAGCGCTTCCCCGGGCTGGTCAGGGCGATCCTGACGGCTTACGGACAGCTTCCCGAGCAAATGAAGACGGGTTGACGGCTCTTGGAAGATAGCAGCTGCCGTTGGTGGCTCGCCTGGGTCCTCGGGTCAAGCCCGAAGGACGACGGAGAGTGTGAGGTGCCCTGCGGTAACAGGGTGAGGTTCGGCAAACCCGATGCAATCACACTCTCTGATCTCGCTGCCAGACTTCGTCATTCACGCTACCCGATGCCTATCCGCTGCGCCGACGGCGCGTTTGGCGAGAACGCCCACCCCACTCTCCGTCATCCCAGGGCTTGACCCCGGGATCCATACTCGACTTGCCGACGCATGTCGGGAAACCAGTTAGTTATAAGGTCTTGGCAGAAACTTATAACTGGAGATCATGGCCAAAAGGAGTTATAAGGCTTTGGCAGATACTTATAACGCGCATGTGAGCGAGCGAGGACTGCACTTAAGCGGGGAACGCCGCTTTGACCCGTGTGGATGGTCGCTGCACTCGAAAAGGACGAGCCGCCAATGATGAAAGAGATCGACATCAGCTATAGGACAATGTTCGCGGAACTGGCGCAGCGGACGTTGGACGGGCAGTTTCTGTCGGACTTTCCATTGGAAGGTTGGTTTGTGACCGTCACCGTGAAAGGGCGCGACTACTGGTATTTCGATCTCCCGACTCCCGAAGGCAAGGACAAGCGAAGCTATGTCGGTCCGCAGAGCGATGACGCGATCACGGCGCGGGTGATGGCCCACAAGGAGATCAAGGATAACGTCCGGGAGCGACGGCGGATGGTCAGCACGCTCCGTCGTGCCGGCCTTCCGGGTCCCGATAATTTTGCGGGCGACATCACCAAAGCCCTCGCGGATGCGGGCTTGTTCCGTCTGCGTGCAGTCCTGATCGGGTCGGTGGCATTCAGCACCTATGCAGGCATGCTCGGCGTTCGCCTGCCCTCATCCGCCATGCAGACCGGCGACGCGGACTTCGCGCAGGACTTTGCTATTTCTGCGGGTGTCCAGGACAGCCTGCCTCCGGTTCTTGAGGTCCTCCAGTCGGTCGATCCCGAATTCAGGGCAGTTCCCCATGAGGCAGACAAGGCTAGGGTCGTCGCCTTTCAGAACGCCAAGGGCTATCGGGTGGAATTCCTGACGGGAAACCGCGGATCGGATGACTATACCGGCAAACCCTCCCCCATGCCTGCCCTCGGCGGTGCGTCGGCGGAAAACCTGCGCTTCCTGGACTACCTGATCTACGAGCCCGTCCGCACGGTTCTCCTCTTCCGCGAGGGCGTGAACGTCCTCGTTCCCGCGCCCGAGCGATATGCAGTCCATAAGCTCATCGTGTCGTCCAGAAGGTTCACGGACACTCTGGGACGCGTAAAGGCCGACAAAGACCTCACGCAAGCGTCACTGCTTTTCCAAGCCCTCGTCGAGACACGCCATGACTCCGAGCTGACAGATGCTTGGGCGGAAGCCTGGGATCGAGGGGATTCATGGAAAGACGGCATTTGCCACGGTCTCCTGAGGCTTCCTCATAAGGGTGTCGAAGCGCTCGGCAAGGCTCTTGGATCGGAGATGCCCGATCTGGAGAAGTTGAGAGCCAAAACTCGGCAGAAGTGATGTCGCATGATGCTCGAGCCGCCCGACGATGGACCGCCCTTCCTCCCGACCACGTTATTGTAGCGCCTTATCCAAAATCACGTTTGTCAGCACGAAAGAATAGAAGTCATCGGCTTCCGGCTCGAAGCTGGGGCCGGCCATATCCAGACAAAAGACACCGCCTCCGCTCGATGGCCAGAGGCAATAGCGCCAGGAAGCCCCACAGTCCGCAATTGAAACCGCATCGGCGGGAATGGAATCGCCTTTTGGGCGCGCTCCATAAACCTTGCTATAGCTGGAAGATTGATAAAGCTGAAACGAGGGGTGTCGTTCAACGAAGGATGCGGGCTCGGGCTCGTAGATGTAGAACCCTTTCGTCGTTGAGCCGACGCCGATGACGCGGATGAACTCTAGATATTGCTGAGAAATGGCGGGATAGCGAGCGACGATGCCCGACAGCTTCTCGTTTGAGAGCGGCTCAAGTGAGGAAAGTTCCTTGCTTTGGTCAACTTCGAGCAGTTGTGAGATTTTGTCGATCATAATGCGTCGGGTCCCTCGATTCTGCCGACACTTTGACGCCTTCTGTCCTGCTGCCGTCAAGGTCCGCTGGACCTCGCAGGCTTGAAGTCGTCGAGCGGCTTTCGTTTGTAGCGACCGGCTATGACATGCCGGCGCCGCAACGACCCGACGAGGCACGGCAGCAGAAGGCTCGCGCCGGTACCCGTCTGCCGCCCCTCGCCTTACCAATCCGTAAGTTGCCGCCGGGCCGCCCTCTCGGCTAGATCTTGCCGCACCAGGCATGCCGGAGCGGCCGATGCGAATCCTGCTAATCGAGGACGATATCAAGACGTCCGATTATATCGCCAAGGGCTTGTCCGAGGCCGGGCACGTCTGTGACGTCATCAGCGACGGCCGCGACGGGCTGTTTCAGGCGCAGCGCGAGACCTATGACGTCATCGTCGTCGATCGCATGCTGCCGGGCCTCGACGGGCTGTCGATCGTCCGTTCGCTGAGGGCTGCCAGGGTCGGCGCACCGGCGCTGTTCCTGACCTCGATCGGCGGCGTCGACGATCGCGTCGAAGGGCTGGAGGCGGGCAGCGACGATTATCTCACCAAACCTTTCGCCTTCTCCGAGCTTCTGGCGCGCATCCATGCGCTCGGTCGGCGTCCGCCGGTGCAGGAGCAGCGGACGGTCTTGAAGGTTGCCGATCTCGAGCTCGATCTGATCCGCCGCGAGGCCCGCCGCGCCGGCCAGCTGATCGAGCTGCAGCCGCGCGAGTTCACCCTGCTCGAGGTGCTGATGCGCGGCGAAGGCCGGGTGATCACCAGGACGATGCTGCTCGAGCGGGTCTGGGATTTCCACTTCGATCCGAAGACCAGCGTCGTCGAGACCCATATCAGCCGCCTCAGGGCCAAGGTCGACAAGCCGTTCCAGGCCCAGCTTCTGCACACGATCCGCAACACCGGATACAGCCTGCATGCGCCTCGAACAGGATGATTTCAGGCCCATCGGCCTGAAAATCTCAAATCCTGTTCGCAAGTTAAAGAGTAAGAGCATGATGTCGTCCGAAAACCGCGCACACTTTTCGGCATCATGCTCTAGCCTGCGAAGAAGCACGCCGTTCCGCCTGGCCGTTACCTTCGGCGTCCTCTTCGTCGTCGCCTTCATCTTCAGCGGCGCGATCATCTATCACATGCTGCGCCTCGGCCTTGACCGAGACGTCGACCAGTCGCTCACCGAGATGAATTCGCTCATCGCCTCGACCTATGAGCCCGGCGACACCCAGGATCTGATCAACACGCTGAACAATTATGCGAGTTTCCAGTCCACCTCTGACGGGCTCTATTCGCTGACCGATGCCGGCGGGCGCAAGCTCGCCGGCAATTTTGCGGCGCCCCGCATCCCGGACGGCGTCTATACCGTCACCTCGGGCGATGTCGGGCTGAAGGGGCGTGAGCGCTACCGGATGCGGGTGTCGACCATCGGCCCCTACAATCTGGTGGTGGCGGAAAACTTCAACGATGTCGACGAGATGCTGCGGATCGTTCTGGTAAGCTTCGAATGGGCTGCGGCAATCGTCGTGGCGACGGCGATCGGCGGCGGCGCCTTTCTGGCCGTTCGCGCCCAGGCGAGATTGGACGGGGTCGCCAACACCATGAACGACGTTTCTCACGGCGCCCTCGACGCTCGCGTCCCGATCACCGGCCACGGCGACGATCTCGATACGGTGGCGATCCAGATCAACGCGGCACTGGAGCGGCTGCAGAGACTGGTCGAGAGCATGCGGCAGGTGAGCGCCGATATCGCCCACGATCTGAAAACACCGCTCAACAGGCTGCGCCTGACGCTGGATGCCGCCGTGGCTGGAATCAACCGGCAAGCGGATGTTTCGGCTCTGCTTGACGAAGCGAGAAACGAGAGCGACCGGATCGACGCCACCTTCGAGGCGCTGCTGCGCATTTCCCAGATCGAGGCCGGCGCCCGCAAGGAGCGCTTCCAGGCGACCGATATCGACGCCGTGCTGAGCGTCATCTCCGAGGTCTATGTCGATGTCGCCGAAGATGCGGGGCAGTCGTTCCGGATCGCCGAGCGCGCGCCCGCCGTCATCGGGGGCGACCGCGATCTCTTGACGCAGATGATCGCCAACCTGGTGGAGAACGCGATCAACCACTGCCCGCCCGGAACCGGCATCACGCTGTCGCTTCGCCGCCAGGGCGGCCGCGCCATTCTCTCGGTCGCCGACACCGGCCCCGGCATCCCCGCCGAGGAAAGGGACAAGGTCTTCCGCCGCCTCTACCGCATCGACAAGAGCCGCACGACGCCGGGAAGCGGCCTCGGCCTCAGCCTCGTCAGGGCAATCGCCGAGCTGCATTCGGCCGAGATCGCACTGGCGGACAATCATCCCGGCCTTCGCGTTTCGATCGCCTTCCCGCTGATGCCGGAGAAATCCTGAGCCGCCATGCCGCGAGCCGGGCGAAACGGGCGGCAAAACGGCGGATCTCGGCAGCAGCGCGAAAAGACAGCACGCTCCACGGCCGGCGGCGGCCGAGCCGGTAGGCCGAAAGCCCCGCCTGGATCTGCGAACAGGGATCGGCCCTTTGGCTCACCGGCAGCGGATCGACGAAGCAAGCGCGCAGCCCCTCATCGAACTCCAGGTCGAAGGCGAGATCATAGGGCAGCCGCATCGGCAGCAGCGCCCCGGCAATCCAGCCCGCCGCCTTGCGGTTGACCAGATAGGCGCCCGATCCCTTCTCGCGGGTCAGCGCGATGGCGAGCGAGCGCGAGCCGGTCAGCGGCTCGACCCGGTGCTTGCGACCGGAATTGACCGTCGACAGCCGCAGAATGTCCCAGTGCGCCTGGTGGCGAAGCGCGGCCTCGAGCAGTTCGGCAAAATCGTCGTCTAAGTCGAGATCGTCTTCCAGAATAAGCGCGAATTCCGCCTCACTGGCGAGGAAGCGTCTGGCGCATTCGACGTGGCTGAGATAGCAGCCGATCTCGAAAGGGTTCGGCCGGCGGCCATGCCGACGGAGATAGGATGCTTCATCAAAGTCGGGATGCGGCAGGCTCAGCCCCGCCCCGTCGACCGCCGCCACGCGCTCATAGGCAAGGCCGAAGCCTGCCAGCAGCCGTTCCATCCGAAACCGCCGCAACGGCGCGCGGTCGAGATTGATGAGGTAGGTATTCACCTGCAGGCTGACGGGATGAAGAGCCGGCATAAGGGCGGCAGGTGTGGCGCGCATGTTCATGAGATTTGGCCTCGACTTGGCAATGACGACGCCAAGCCTGCGCTGCAAACCTCACCGGGACTTCGCCCGGACCATACATTTTCGTAAGCTGCGCCATCGCCAGCCGAGGAATGCATCCTTACGGATCGGTATTGTCCCGGCAAAGAGCCGGTAAGAATGCCGCGCTACATCCTCGCGTGCTGCACGCAATGGGTCACTTCCCTTCCCGCGATCATGACGACACTCATCAGGCCTTCGCTGACGACGGCGACCCATTGCGTCCCGCGCCTCGCGTCCAAAATACTCCGCCAGCTCGGGAACAACAGGCTTCGCCGATCGTAAGGTTTGTGGGCCGTGCGGAGGTGCTTTAACACAGCCATGCACTTCGATACTCTGTGCGGCCCACTCCAGTCGAAGCCAGGGCGCTCCCGTATGTTTGGAAGCGCCCACGCCATTGCCCAGTCCCGATCGGCATCGCGATGGGAGCGACAGCCCGGAGGCACGTCCGGCGAGAGCACCCGCCGCAACCTCCCTCATCCCAGGCCTTGAGCCTGGGATCCATGCCCGGATTTGGAGATCAGCCTGGATCCTCGGGTCAAGCCCGAGGATGACGGAGAATGGTGAGCTCTGCCGCAATACAGCGCGCGTAGCGAAAGAACCGCATCACCCCTTCGCCCTGCGCAGCGCAATCAACCCCCGGCGAAGCCACAGCAATTGCTGCGGCGGCATGTGGCGCAGGTGTTCGTAATCCATCACCGCGACGTTATAGACGGTGCTGCGCACCTGCGGCCCGTCCTCGCAGCGCAGAAGCACGGCCTGCAGTTCCATCATGCGGTTGCTGGCCTTGCGGGCGCGGTCGGCGAGGCTTTCGGTCACCTCGCCTTCGTGGCCCTTGACGGCGAAGAGCGATTGGGCCCTGGGGCTTGGGGCGGGAATGCCCGTCGTCTTGTGGTAGCGGGCCATGACCTCGGCATAGTCGTCGCCGGCCTGGCGCTGCTCGTCGGTGATCAGCCCGTCGAGGAACATGCGGCCGAGGGTATAACCGGCATAGGGGCTTCTCACGGTCTCGTCGGCTACCGTCCTGCCGAAGCCGTGGATGCGCCGGCGCGCCGCCATCGCCACGCTGATATTCTCCTTCTCGGTTTCGAACGGCTTGATCTTGCCGCAGGGGAAACGCTCGACATTGGCCTTGCGCGGCCGGCCGGCGCCCTTGTTTGCCCGCTGTATCTTCACCTTGGTGGCCTTGCCGCCCATCGGGATCTCCTTCCTATTGAATGATGCCGTTTCGAAGTGCGGCGGCGACCAGGGCAGTCTCCTTGAACACGCCGAGCTTCGCCTTGGCGTTGGCAATGTGGGTGTTGACGGTGATCGGCGAGATGCCGAGGATCGCGCCGATCTCGGCAGCGGTCTTGCCTTGCGCCATCCAGCCGATGATCTCTCGCTCGCGCGGGGTCACGGCCCTCATGGCGCCGGTCCGTCGATCGTCGGCACGCGCGGCATCGTCACCTCGGCGCCCGACAGCGTCACCCGCCGCACCCGGTCTGGATGGCGGATCGGCGCGGGTGCCGCGCTGGTGGCCGCCAGCTGCTTGCGCGCATCCTGCCTGGACGGGAACCGGTCACGGTTGCGATGCGCCATGTTGATGACGGTGTTCTTCTTCGAGCCGAAGAGTTCGGCGATTTGACGTGCCGAGAACCCCTCCTGCCAGAGCTTCTGCGCCTTGACGATCTTGTCTTCCGTCCAGAACAGATCTCTCATCCCACTGCCTCCTGTGCGTCTCGTGCGGCCCTTGCGATGACCGGGTTGTCGGGAAACATCTCAGCCAGCGCCCGCTTGGCGCTGCGGCTGCCGTTTGCCGCCTGCCTCAGCAGGGCCATCTTTTCGGCCGCGACCTTCGGCTGCGGCTGTTCGGGCTCAGCTTTAACGCGCGGGCGGCTTTGCGCCGTCATCACCGCCTGCTGCTGGCGGGCGATTTCGGCGAAGCTCGCCGAGCTCGGGGCGAAGGCGCGGTTATGGTCCCTGACCTGGCCCGACAGGAACAGCCTGGCGGCGCGCCAGACCGCCTCTGCCGGAATGCCGTCGATGGCGACGAGGTAGGCGCGGAGCTGCATGTCGGGATCAATGCCGGCGGAGGCCGGAAATCCCGAAAGCATCCCCGCTATGATCTTGACCGGAGAGGAAATCTCTTGCGGCATCGACCGTTGTCCTTCTGCCCACGCTTGCATTGATCGGCCCGGCTTGCCTCGCCTTCTCATTGAAATACCAGTCGGATTTGATCGCCCGCCAACCGCGCAGGATCTGCATCTCGGCGGCCTCGACCGGGTTGCCGGTCTTGAGGTACTCCTTGAGCTGGATCCTCGCCGCATAGACCGTGAGCGGCTTCTTCAGGCTGCGGGCGCGATGCTCGATGATCGCCGCCGCCAGCTCCTGCCCCAGCACAGGGCTGAGGATTTCCATGATGTCCTTGCTCATCTCCTGCCTTTCCATGCGATTGCCTTCCCGCTCGCGGCGTGTCGCCGTCGTCAAGCGCGCAGCTTCAGCCGCCCTCGGGCGAAGTTGACCAGGGCGCCCGGCCTTACGGCGCGGCCGGGAAAACGCCGGACCGCGCGGCCGGCATGATCCTGTTGGGCGGTGTCGCCCTTCTCGGCGCTGCGAAGCCGGTGGATCTCGTTTTCCACCGAGGGCACAGACACCCCGAGGATGGCTGATATTTCGATATAATCCCGGCCGGAGCGGAAGAGCTCGAGGGCGTTCATGTCAGTGCCTTGATGCGCCGGGGCGGTGCTCATCACTTGATCCTCATTTTCATTTCGATCCGCAGCCGGCCCTTCCCGCCAAGCGGACGCCGGCCAGATCGTTCATTTTCAAACTGGTGAAAGAGGCTGGCGTCGCCGAGGGAGCGCGACGACGCCAGCTGCCGATAGCCTTCAGGGAGGAGTGAGGCTGTCGGAATTGGTGATTGGCCGAGAACGGGGCAAGACCGGCGTCTGCCGCATCTCTTCCGGCTCCGTCTGCCGGCCGCAATTCTCGCAATGGCGCTCGATCACCTCGGCGATCGACAGCGCCCTGCCGCAGTGCGGGCAGCCGGTGTAGCGGGCATTGGCGGAACCCGAAAGCCGGGGCCGGCCGTTGATGATATCGGTGCTTGTCATGACAATAAGGGTATATAAAATACCTCGCACGTCAAGCGATTTAGGGCATTACATGTACCTTTTTTTAGGGTATAATTTATATCATGTTGAAAGATCAGGAACAATTCGAGCGCGAAGAACGCGCAAGGCGTCTGGTCATGGCCAGGAAGAACGCGGGCTTTGCCGGGCCGAAGGCGATCGTCGATCGTTTGGGCTGGAACGCCAATGTCTACAAGGCGCACGAGTCGGGCCGGAACGGCTTCGGCATCGCCGACGCGAAGAAATACGCCAAGGCGTTCAAGGTCAATCTCAACTGGCTGCAGTTCGGAACCGGCGACGCGCTCGATCCGGAGGAACGGCCGGTCTCGGTCGCCGACGTGCCAAAGATCTCCTGGGTCAGCGCCGGGCAGCTGACCGAGCAGGCGCCGATCACCGACTTCTCGGAATTCCCGACGGTCGCCGCGCTCGACCTGCCCGACGGCGACTGGATCGCGCTCGAGGTCGAGGGCAATTCGATGAACAAGATCTCGCCGCCGGGCTCGATCATTTTCGTCAACCGCCGTGACAAGCGCCTGGCGCCGAACGCCCTCTATGTCGTCGCCGACGAGACCGGGGCCGCGACCTACAAGCGCTACCGTCCCAACGACAATCCGCCCTTCCAGCCCGCTTCCTACGAGGACGTGCCGCCGCCGGAATTCCAGGGCGCCGTCACCATCGTCGGCCGCGTCCGCCGATCGGTGATCGAAATGTGAGAGTCCAAGCCTTTCAAAAAGATGAACTGATTCCGTGAGATAACTCTCTCTGTTCCCGCAAAGCGCCAACCTCTTCCCAGTTAGATTCAGGATGATCCGCCGCCCTCACCAGCCGGAAGAATTTGGTTCTCTTGCTTTGCTGATCATCGCTTTCAGCGCCGGCGACCCTGCTTTGAGGTGAACCTCTCAAGGCCGAAACCGGCTCTGCCCCTCGCTTCCATCGCCATGCGCATAATGCGTGCAGCGATCCTTGCGGGAATGACATGCCTGCAAACACGCGCTTCGAGCGCAGGCGCCAAATCTGAAAGCCGCGCCGCAGAGCAGAGCGGATCAGCGTCGCCGCCCGCGCGCCTGCGATATCCCGATCTCTCTCACTTCCTCTCTCTTCCATCTCTTTCCAGTTCCTGAAGGCTGGTGAGGGAGGGTTCCGGCCAAAGCTTCCCCCTACCCCATGAGCAAAGCCCATGAAGCCGGGAGAGCATTGGCCATGTCCTGAAGGCCGGAGCCGGGATGGGACACGTGCCAGAGGGGCCATTCGCTTCACCCTCGTCCTGATTTTCTGACAGCGCACTTAAGGACTTTCGCTTCCCGCGCCGCTGGGCTTCGTCAGCTCGGGAGTTGCACCCGGTCGCCCAATCACTTGGCTGAGACATACGCCTACGATTCGTACCCCGTCAAGCATTGAGGTATTTTTTATACCTTTCCATGTTGACGATATAGGGTATTCTATATACCTTCTTCAGCACGCCAATTAGCCGGCGCGAGAGAGGGCAGAGCGATGCAGCATATCCGCGGGATCGAGACCGAGCAGAGCCGGCGGGACGCCCGCTGGAATGGTGCGCGAAGGCTCGACGACTGCGATGCCTATATGGCCAACGAGGCCCAGCGCATGGGCGCCCTCGGCTTTGCCTATCTCGGCCGCCCGGAACATTCGGTCCGCGGCCCGTCATGGCTGCGCGGCGCCACGGCAAGCGTCGAAGCGCATTACCGCTACGCCCGCGAAATCATGGGCATCACCGATGGCGATCAGCTTTATGCCTGAGGGAGAAACGGGGATGTCCGCCGATTGCGTCATTAAAGCCTTTTCCGGCTGCGCCTGCCCGCCGGGTCAGTGCGCCGAGAAGCCCATCATCCCGGCGCCGGTCACCTTCGTCTCGTGGCGGATTCAAGCGTTCACCTGCATCGCCTTCGGCTTCCTGGCCGCGATCCTCTTGGCCGCCTGGATGGAGCCGCAACTCAAGCATCGCGATCTCGATCACCAGGAGCAGGTGTCATGGAAGTAAGCGAATGGTTTTCGACGCGCCACCGGTCAGGAGCTGAACTTGATGTCGCTCGCCCTGGCCGCGGTAATGAACGCCCGCCGCACCTGCTCGGGCTCGGCAACGTCATTGAAGACATCGAGCACCAGCAGCTCGGCAGCCTTGGCCGCCGGCGTCTGCTCGGGCCAATCGTTGAGCAAGGTATTGCCGGCCTGGACGACGTTATAAACGGTCCTGGTCTTGCCATTGATGGTGATCTTCACCGGCTTGAAGCTTCGTCGCCTGCTCATGATGCAGCCCCCACGCGGAACACGCAATTCAACGAACGAGGTTCGGACTCGTTCCGGTTGAAGTGACTATGTCACATCTCGCTGCCGTCAGGCGAATCAACTTGCCTGCAGCCAGACCTGCGAGAGCCGGCAAACCTGGCGACCCGTTTTTCGGTCGACCGCCTGACGTACAGGGACGCCATGCTTGGGGTTTAGCAAACGGCCACCGAATACCAAGAAATTATGAGCCTGGGTTGTGGATAGTTTGCTTCCCCTGCAGAATAAAATGCAATTGTACGAATATTCCCTCTATTTATAGCCGCGATAATAGCACTCACGATAGTATTAATCATTGCAATAAATATTGATTTGTGTATAATAATTCCACAGCACCTAGACGCCAATACCTAGGAAACACCCCCTCTCTTGATCCCCGCTTTTTGCGGGGCTTTCTTTATCTCAGCCGTAGTTTGAGAAGCAGGTGGGCTTTTTGTTGTTTTTGGCATGCAAGTCAGGACTTCCGGCAGCAGGCAGCGAGCGCGCTCCTGCCAATTCCCGACCGTGCCGGCGCGTCCCAAGCACCAGCAACAGCGGTTTTTCGACACGATTTGCCAATGGCAGCACATCAACCATTGCGTCTAAGCGTTACTCGGTAGATGCCGTTACCAGGATAGCATGCTCAAACTATGCAAAATCACCTGCAGCCCCAGAGCAGCCTGGGTAACGCCGAGCACCACTGCCAAAACCTGTAGGGAAGTTCCGATCCATCTGAGGATAGTCTCTGCGAAAATCATTGCCATCCAGTCCAGCGCCAAGATCAGTGCTACGATGGCCGCCACTGTGAGCCCTTCCGTTCGGCGCCCCCCGGCCAACGTGGCGAAGACGATGACAGCGGCTATACCATAAGGCGTCACGATCGTTGGAAACGCCAGCGGTGTGAGAGCCAGCCGCAGATCCGTCTGGCCCAATTCTGTTGGTCGTACCGGGAGGTCAGGAGTCGGCTGCAAGACGGTTCGCAAGGCCACGATGAACAGGATGATGCCACCAGTCATCGCCAGCACCGGCAATGAGATATCCAGATTTTCAAGCATGGTGCGTCCGAGCAGCCCGGCGATCGCCAGTGCCGCCGCCGAGAACAGGATCGCCCTGGCGGCTATTCGTCGCCGAAAGGTGGGCTCATGGCCGCCGACCAGCGCCTTGAACGGCATCAGTATCTTGATCGGACCGAGCATCAAGAAAAGCATGAGGAATATTTTGCGCGCACCGAACTCCACCGCTGGCACATCCGGTCCGAGCGGCGATTGCGCAAAGGATGATGCGGGAAGACAAGCCACCCAAACCATGGCCAGAACAGAAGCCAGGAGGTTCCACCGACCGGCACGACGCAACCAGAGGCCTGCATCTGCAACTTTCCCCCGCAGCCAAGTCATCGTCGGCCCGTCTCCAACCACGAAAGCGCTGGTGCTCGTTGCCCGATGTCGAATAGCCGAACCTCGGGATGTACGAAATAGCGGGCGACGGCGGGGATGATCCTAAGGAACCTGCTTCTGGTTACGACCGCAAGCCGTTCGATCTGTCGATGGTGGCCAGAGACAAATTTCAGATGAGCAGCCACGGCCTCGAAGCTCTTCCACCCGGGAAATGATTCAATGATGATCATCAGCCCGTTGAGTTTTCCATTTGCGTCGAGACAAAGCTCGACCTCTGTCGCGATCCTCTCGAAGTCCGCCTGCTCGAGAGGACCTTGCGGTGTAATGATCAGGATGTTTTTGTCACGCACGGGCTCAACGAGAATCATCTTCGCTCTTGTCCTCAATGCCACTCGATCGCCCCCTCCGCCGGCGGGGAGCAGTCAGACGGTGATGCCGGCCTGTGCGCCGAATGGCGGCTTGCCCCGTGGAAGGCCCCCGGTTCGCACTTTGCGCGATCGCCGATGGTCCCGCCGCAACTGAAAGGCCAAATCGGTTCAGTCGCTGTCATAACCAGCCGCCCGAGAACCCGGCCCGTCTTAGCCCCACAACCAAAGGCGCGCATCGACGCATCATGTTCCATAGCAAGCCGGTTCGGTAGTTTTCGATCATCAGAACCACAGGCCCCTGGTCGATCCCGAAATGGTAGGGGCTGACCCAAGATCCGCCGTCGCCGTTCTCCAAAGTATAGGTCTGGTTGAAGGACGGTTTGAAACCGTAGAGCCGCGTCATGCCGAGATTCATGCGTGCGAAGTTTCGGACGGTCGGGATCACGATCTCCGGCGCAAATGGCAATGAAGCAATGACGACCCATGGGCATACGGTTCCATCGTCCGGCCCAAAGGGTGCACCGCGGGCGATGTAGTCGAAGAATTCCCTGTCGATACCGTCGACATTTCGCTTGATCCAACCGGGACCGTCGCTCGCCGTGAAGCCCCAGCAGTGGGCGCCATAGCCTCCAAAGTTCAAAGGGTTGCGGATTGCGTATTCCTGCTGGACAAAAGTCGCATGCCGGCTGTTCTGAAAGTAGTCGCTGTCATGTTCGCGCATGAACTCGTCACGGATGCTGCGGAAGTCGATCCACATATGCGAAAGCTGGTGGGTAAACAGCGGTCCTGAATAGAGCAGCTCGCGACCGTAGATATTCCGCCATTCATAGCTCTCGGTGTAGGCGGCATAGGATTCCGGCGGCAACGGATGCGTGGGGGAGCCGAGGCCGAGGATATAGAGGAGCAATCCTTCGTCATAGCCGCGCCAGCGATAGGGAATGAAGCCGCTTTCCGGTCGCCAGCCATGGGTCAGCGTCGCGCCGTGGTCGCAGGCCCAGTTCCAGTCCGCCCGCTCGTAGAGCGCCGCCGCGAGCCGTCTGACCTTCACCTCGTCCTCCGTGTCGCCGTCAAAGTAGGCGGCAACGGTCAGAGCACCGGCAAACAGAAAAGCCGAGTCGATGGTCGACAATTCACACTGCCAGACCCGCCGCCCCGTCTCGATGTCGAGGAAATGGTAGAAGAAGCCCTTGTACCCCGAGGCGTCCGGTTCCGGTCCCTGATGGCAACGCAGCAGGAATTCCAGCCGCCGTCGGGCGATCTTGGCGGCAAACTCCCTGATGACGACGCCGCGCTCCACCACGACCGGAATGGTCGCAAGCGCCATGCCGATGGCGGCGATGCTCGCCGGAGCACCCGCCTGGGTCTTGTCGCGCACCAATCCGTTGTCCGGGTTCGTACATTGGAGATAGTAGAGCAAGGTGGTGAACTGAAGGCGACCGAGATCTTCATCGGTTGGCATCCGGTTCAGTTCGGGATCGGTCGACAAGAGTTCCGACATGGCTAGCCCATCACCAACTGGATCTGATGGTTCTTCCCGTCGTCCTCAAGTGGAACGCTCTGCGCGGTGAGGTCCTCGCCGTCGGCGCTCAGCAGGCGATGACCCCGGCCAGATGCGGGATCCCTCCGCACCTTGATGGAATAGGTCGCCGATCCGAAGCGCAAGTCAGCCTCATAGCCAGGCCAGTGCGAGGGAATGCAGGGTTGGACGGAGAGCTGGTCTCCCTGTCTGCGAATCCCGAGAATGGCTTCCAGACCAACGCGATAAAGCCAGCTGGCCGATCCGGTATACCAGGTCCAGCCTCCGCGGCCGGTATGCGGAAACGCCCCATAGACGTCAGCGCTGACAACGTAGGGTTCGACCATGTATCGCGCAGCGTCTTCGGCGGAGAGGGAATGGTTGATGGGGTTGAGCATGCTCCAGAGCTCAAAGGCCCGATCTGCCTCTCCGAGCATCGCAGTCGCCAGTGCAACCCAGGCCGCCGCATGGGTATACTGGCCACCATTCTCCCGAATTCCGGGAACATACCCCTTTATGTAGCCGGGCTGCAGCGTCCCCTTGTCGAAGGGGGGATGGAAAAGCTGAATCAGCTTGTCTTCGGGCCGAACCAGCCGCTCCCAGACTGCTTGCATGGCATTGGAAGCGCGTCCTGCGTCGGCGACACCGGAAATGACCGCCCAGGCCTGTGGGATGGCGTCGATCTGGCATTCGTCGTTGAGGTGGGAGCCGAGGGGGGTGCCATCGTCGAAGTAGGCCCGGCGATACCATGAACCATCCCAAGCCTCAGTCTCCAATGAAGCGCGCAAGGCTTCGGCGCGCTCGAGGCACCATGCCACCCGCTCCTCGTCGCCCCTTGCCCATGCGATGGTGGCAAACGACCTGAGCACGGTGAGGAAGAACCAGCCGTTCCACACGCTCTCGCCTTTGCCCTCCGCGCCGACCTTGTTCATGCCGTCGTTCCAGTCGCCCGTTCCTATGAGCGGAAGTCCATGCGCTCCGAGGCGAAGTCCCCGATCCAACGCGCGGCAGCAGTGGTCATAGAGGGTCCCATTTTCCTCAGTGACCCGAGGAACGCCGAAGCTTTCCTCCTGGTCGTCACTCAAGGGCGGCGACGTCACGAAAGAAACCCGCTCGTCAAGGAGCGCGTGGTCCCCGGTCGTTGATACGTAGTGCTGGACGACGTAAGGCAGGAAATAGAGGTCATCGGTCATGCGGGTGCGCACACCGACGCCTGACGGCGGATGCCACCAGTGCTGGACATCTCCTTCCGTGAACTGGCGCGCAGCAGCTCGAAGGATGTGGGCGCGTGTTTCGTCGGGTGCGCAATGCACCAGGGCAGCAACATCCTGGAGCTGGTCGCGAAATCCGTACGCGCCTCCGGACTGGTAGAAACCCGTCCGGGCCCAGACGCGGCAAGACAACACCTGATAGATGAGCCAGCGGTTCATCATGAGATCAAAGGCGGCATCGGGCGTTCGCACCGTTACCGAACCGAGCAGTTCGTCCCATTGGCGGGAGACGATCGCCTGCGAGCGTCGGGCGCCAGCCGGCTCGGCATAGTCGCGCACGAGCCTGCGGACCTCGTCGCGACTGCCAGCCTGCCCAAGGACGAACACCAGTTCGGCGCCTTGGCCGGGGGGAACCGTCATCTCGACCATCAGCGCGGCGCAGGGATCGAGCAGGCAGCCGACGCTGCCGCCGAGACGGGAACCTTCCAGTCCGGCCGGTCGGGAAACGGACCCATTGATGCCGAGAAACTCCCGCCGGTCGCAGGTGAAGGAGCGCGGTGGCGCGCTTGAAGCAATGAAAGCCAGCTTGCCGGAGAAACCACTGTCCCAGAGGTTCCGCGCGACGATGGCGCCGCTCTCGCCGTCAATCTCGCATTCGATCCGTCCGGCTGCGGTCTCGCGCAGCGTACCGAGAACCCATTCGACGAAATAGGTGGCGGTAAGCCTGCGCGCGTCTGTTCCATTGTTGCGGATCGCCAGGTGAACGATCTTGACGGGGTCGGCGTCCGCGACGTGGACCGTCATTTCCTGCCGCAGAGATCCGTGGGTGCTCTCGTAACGGCTGTAACCCTGCCCATGACTGGCGGTCACCGAAGACGAGTGCCCAAGAGGCAGAAGTGTCGGCGTCCAGAACTCCCCGGTCTGCTCATCGCTGAAGTAGACGACTTCGCCTGGAGGGTCCGAAACCGGATCATTGGCCCATGGCGTAAGCCTGTTCAACTGGCTGTTGCCGGCCCAGCTATAGCCGAGGCCGCTTTCGCTCGTCAGGCAGCCGAACGCGGGGTTGGCAATGACGTTGCACCAGGGCATGGGCGTCATGGCCTCTCCATCAGCCGCGATCACATACTCGCGCCCGTCAGGGGTAAAGCCGCCACAACCATTCCAGAAAAGCAGGTCGCCGCGTGCGGCCGCGCGAGGTTTCTCGCCCTCGCCTCGAGACGGCTCCATTGGTTCCCGGGCTTTAGGCATGGTGGCCGCCGGCGTCTCAACCTGACCGGCAAGTGTTCCCTTGCTGCAATAAAGAACGACGCGCGCTGCAGCAGCGAGGGCATCCGCCGATGCGCTTGAAATAGCGGCCGCCGACAGGAGGTGGATGCCTCCGGCCTTGCCGAGCGTCTCCGCCACTTGGCTTCTGTCCACCGCCTCGCCCGCGCCGGCTTCATCGAGGAGCGCAAGGTCGAAGGGAAGTCCGCGGCTGGTGATGAATGCGTGAGCGGCGATAATCTCCTCGACGAGAGACTTCTGGTCCGCCTGGTCCATGCGCAGCAGCAGAATGGGCAGATCTCCGGATATGCCCAGCGACCACAGTCCCTCCGTGGTCAGCCCTTCCTTGACGGGAGCGCCACCATATCGAAGGCCGGGATTCGAAAATGCCAGGCTTCCGGCAAGGCGATTGTAGGCGGCCACCGTGGCCGGCGAGAGCTTTGAGGAAGCAAGTTCAGCGGCATGCCTCTCCTTCGCATCCGACACGGTCTGGACAACCGCATCGATGGTGGCAAAGCGCTCTGCAATGGCTGCCGCGCCCGCTTCGCTATCAGCCGCGCCCGTCACGAATGCGATTGTCTCCGTTCCGGAGGGTTCGAGGCGGACGGTCCTGCGCAAGCTGAAGATGGGGTCGAGTACCGGACCGGTCGTGCCGGTCAGTTTTCCGCCACGCTCGAGCGCGCCGGGATTTGACGGTGTCCTTCCGCGGCCGAGAAACCTGTAGCGGTCCGTGTCGTACCCGACTGCTGGATGGGTGTCGTCGCTTGATGCCGAAACGTGCACCGCCCAGACCGGCTTCTCCGAGCCGCTGCGTGGCCGACGCCTTGCAAACAGTGCGGTGGTTTCAGCGACAAACCAGGTCTCGACGAAGAGCTTTGCAAATGCCGGATGCGCGCTGTCGGCACGCCGGCCATTCAGGCAGATCTCCGAATAGCTCGTCAGCTCGAGTTCCCTTGCCTTCGCCCCCCTGTTGAACAGACGAAGCAGACGCAGTTCGGCGTCATGGTCGGCTGCGACGCAAACTTCCCACGAGATCTCGATGTCCCCTGCCGAACAGCGAAACTCGGCGCGATCCCCTGGAAAGCTGTGCTGGTAGTCGGCATCGGCCCGGCAGACCGGCTGCCGGGCGATGGACCAGACCTTTCCGTCTTCAAGGTCCCTGACGTAGCAGAACTGGCCCCAGCAATCTCGCGCACCGTCCTCCCGCCAGCGCGTCACGTCGAGGCCGAGCCAGGATCCGTAGCCGGAACCGGATTCGGTCAGCAGAACGCTGTATCCACCGTTCGAAAGCAGCGTGATCTCGGGAGGCGCGCCCGCCGGACGCGCCTCACCGACGTCTTCAATTTCGCCAGTCAATCGAGCCATCGGACAAACCCCTCAGTCGAAGCGGGCACCGGCCCATGGCATCTATGCGTTGTCACCCTCAGTGGAAGTGGCCCCCTTCACGCGGACCGTGCTCTCGACGCCCCACTTCCAACCGCTGATCTCAGGCATGTCGTCGCCATGCTTCTCGATATACTGACGGTGCTCGATCAGCTTCTCGCGGATTGCCTGCTTGAAGTAGGCGGCGCGAGCGCCGAGCTGCGGCAGTCGATCGATAACGTCCTCGACAAGGTGGAAGCGATCGAGTTCGTTGAGGACGACCATGTCGAAGGGTGTTGTTGTCGTCCCCTCCTCCTTGTATCCGCGCACGTGCAGATTGCCATGATTGGTGCGCCGGTAGGTCAGCCGGTGGATCAGCCAGGGATATCCATGGAACGCGAAAATGATCGGCTTGTCCTTGGTGAAGAGCGCGTCGAAATCCCGATCGGAAAGTCCGTGCGGGTGCTCGCTCGACGGCTGCAGCTTCATGAGGTTGACGACGTTGATGACGCGCACCTTCAGTTCGGGCAGGTGCTCCCGGATCAACTGCACCGCAGCCAGCGTCTCAAGCGTCGGCACGTCGCCGCAGCACGCCATCACGACGTCCGGCTCACTGCCCTTGTCGCTGCTGGCCCATTCCCAGATGCCGAGGCCTTCAGCGCAATGCTTGATCGCCTCATCCATCGTCAGCCATTGCGGCGCTGGCTGCTTGCCGGCAACGACGACGTTCACGTAGTCGCGGCTGCGCAGGCAATGGTCGGTGACGGAAAGCAGCGTGTTCGCGTCCGCCGGCAGGTAGACGCGGATCACCTCCGCCTTCTTGTTGACCACATGGTCGATGAAGCCCGGATCCTGGTGGCTGAAGCCGTTGTGGTCCTGGCGCCAGACGTGCGAGCTCAGGAAGTAGTTGAGCGACCCGATCGGCCGCCGCCACGGAATGTGGTTGCAGATCTTCAACCATTTGGCGTGCTGGTTGAACATCGAGTCGATGATGTGAATGAACGCCTCGTAGCAGGAGAAGAAGCCGTGGCGGCCCGTCAGCAGGTAGCCTTCCAGCCAGCCTTGGCACTGATGCTCGCTCAACACTTCCATCACCCGGCCGTCGGGCGAGAGGTGATCGTCCTCGGGATAGATCTCGGCCATGTAGCAGCGATCGGTGACCTCGAGTACGTCCTGCCAGCGGTTGGAATTGTTTTCGTCGGGGCTGAACAGCCGGAAGTTCTTGTTGTTCAGGTTCAGCTTCATGACGTCGCGCAGGAACTTGCCCATGACCCTGGCGGATTCGGCGGTTGTCGCCCCGGCGCTCGTCACCGACACGGCGTAGTCGCGGAAATCGGGCATCTTCAGGTCACGCAGCAGCAGGCCGCCGTTTGCATGCGGGTTGTCGCTCATCCGGCGTTTTCCGGCCGGGGCGAGCGCGGCAATTTCGGCGCGCAGCTTGCCGTCGCCGTCGAAAAGCTCTTCCGGCTTGTACGACTTCATCCACTGCTGAAGGATCTCGATGTGCTCCTGCTTGCCCATCTCGCCCATCGGGACCTGGTGCGACCGCCAGTAGTCCTCGCATTTCTTGCCGTCGATTTCGCCCGGGCAAGTCCAGCCCTTGGGTGTGCGGAAGACGATCATCGGCCAGGCCGGCCGCTTGAGGTTGCCCTTGTCGCGGGCCTCTGACCAGATTCTCTTGATCTCCGCGACAGCGGTATCCATCGCTGCGGCAAGTTGCTGCTGCACCCTGTCTGGCTCACGCCCTCCCACGAAGAGGGGCGCATATCCCATCCCTTCGAAGAACTTCCTCAATTCTTCCTCGGGAATGCGGGCAAGGAAGCAGGGATTGGCGATCTTGTAGCCATTGAGGTGCAGGATCGGCAGCACGCAGCCGTCGCGGGCAGGATTGAGAAATTTGTTGCCCTGCCATCCCGTCGCCAGCGGGCCGGTTTCCGCCTCCCCATCGCCCACGACGCAGGCGACGATCAGATCCGGGTTGTCGAAGGCAGCACCATAGGCGTGGCTCAGGGCATAGCCCAGTTCTCCACCCTCGTGGATGCTTCCGGGCGTTTCGGGAGCGACGTGGCTCGGAATACCTCCGGGAAAACTGAACTGTTTGAACAGTCGCTGCATGCCTTCGGCGTCCTGGCCGATATTTGGATAGAACTCGCTATAAGTACCCTCAAGATAGGCATGCGCGACCAGCGAGGGTCCGCCATGGCCGGGGCCGATGATATAGATCATGTTCAGGTCATCGCGCTTGATCACGCGATTCCAGTGCACATAGAGCATGTTCAGGCCGGGCGAGGTTCCCCAGTGTCCGAGCAGCCGCGGCTTGATGTGCTCGCGTTTCAGCGGCTCCTTGAGCAGCGGATTGTCGAGAAGATAGATCTGCCCGACAGAGAGATAGTTCGACGCCCGCCAGTAGGCGTCCATCAAGCGGAGTTCCTCGGCTCCGAGTGGTGCGGTTGTCGTCTGATTGTCGTTTATTGAAAGAGCGGCATTGGCCATCATCAGCCTCCTAGCGACTTGTCTTCGCCTCTGCATGCCTGCAGCCGTCACACATGAAGCCCTGCCTCCCCGACAGCTCCTCAAAGGCACATTGCGCCAAATAAGATCGCCAGCTTGCAAGGCAAGCGGCGACTTCTCCACGCAATTCCCAGGCACACAATTCCCGAGACGATTGATCCTGGCCGCGTCAATGCGCCGGAAACCTTGGCTGGCAGCATAGCTGGCGCTTTCATGATCCGCCCCTGCGAAGACCCTACACCCCGGAGGGAACCTGGAACATTAGGAATGGCCACTACGTGTTTTTACCAATCCCGGGCCCGTTCTTCGTCGACTGCTTTTCAGGTTATACTTCTGCAGGCACAAACTTGCGGAGGCGAGCATGAGCCAGCAACCTGTTCCGCTCAAGTTGACGGCCAGAAGATTCGTCCGCGCGGTCAAGATATTCATGACCTCGGATGTCGGCAGGCGAGCCAGGCTCCTTCTCGTCGCCCTGGTCGCCCTTTTTGGCGGCATCAGCGCTCTGAATGTCGTCAACAGCTACGTCGGCCGATACTTCATGACGGCAATCGCCGAAAAGCAAACTGCCGAATTCATCCGTCAGGCGATCCTCTATACTGGCGCATTCGCCGCTTCGACGATCGTTGCGGTCATAGCGCGGCTCGCCGAGGAAAGACTGGCATTGCTCTGGCGAGAGTTCCTCACCCGCCGCGCGATCGGCTTCTATATGAGCGACGGCACCTTCTACCGGGTCGGGGTGCGAGGCAAGCTCTCGCACCCCGACCAGCGAATTGCCGAGGACATCAAGGCCTTCACGATCACCACGCTTTCCTTCGTGCTGATGCTCCTCAACAGCGCGCTGACGATCCTGACCTTTTCCAGCGTGCTGTGGCTGATCAGTCCGCTGCTTTTTATTGCGGCTGTCGTTTACGCGGCCTTCGGATCCTACATGACAATCGTGCTGGGCCGCCCCTTGATCAACCTCAACCATGATCAGCTCGACGGCGAAGCAGCCTTCCGGTCCAGTCTCATCCGCGTGCGGGAGAACGCAGAGTCGATCGTGATCGCGGGAGAAGAGCAACGCCACGCAAACCTGCTGTTGAGACAGTTCGATGCACTCGCGGCGAACTTCAGACGCATCATCGTCGTCAATCGCAACGTCGGCTACTTCACCACCGGCTACAACTGGATGATACAGATCATACCGGTCGTCATCATTGCGCCAGCCTTCTTCCGCGGCGACATGGAATTCGGTGTGATCACCCAGTCGGCCGCAGCGTTTGCGATGCTGGTCGGCGCATTCTCGTTCATTGTCAGACAGTTCAATTCGATCTCGAACTTTGCGACGGTCGTAGCGCGCATCAGTTCGCTTTTGGAAGCAATCGAGGAAGCTGGCGAAGCGTCAACAACAGACGTGGACGTTTACGAAACCGAAGGCAAGCTCGCCTATGAACAGCTTACGCTGACGTCGCCGACACAAGAGATACTGCTGAAGAACCTGTCGATGGTCGTCCCGATCGACACGCGATTGATCGTCGCGGGAGAGGGCGAAGCTGCGGGCACGGCGTTGTTCCGGGTCACTGCGGGAATTGGCGCCTGCGGAACCGGACGCGTCCGCCGCCCGCCGCGCGAGCATATGCGCTTCATCGCCCAGCGCTCCTATTTCGCTCCCGGAACGTTGCGCCAGATTTTGGTGCCGACGGAGCGCCCGACGGAAGAGTCGGATGACGAGATCCTTGGCCTGCTCAAGAGGCTCGGTCTTGCCCGCCCCCTGACCTCCACTGACCTCGACGAGGATCAGGACTGGTCGACACTATTGTCACCGCGCGAGCAACAGCTGATTGCGATTGCCAGCGTGCTGATCACGGCTCCATCCTATGTCGTTGTGGAAAAAGCCGACACCATCTTCGGCCACGAGCTTCTGGCCGAAATCCTGAAGCTTCTCGCGGACCGGAAAATCGCATGCATCAACTTCGCGGAAGCGGACGCTCCGCGCGCCGCTTATGATGCCGTTCTCGAATATCATGCGGACGGCTCCTGGAGGTGGATCGACCAAGGAAAACGGCCCTGACGGTCGTGGTGCGCACCGCTTTATCAAATTCTCATCCGGCGACCGCGAGCGGCCTCCCTTGTGACCAATGACACCGAAGTGTCGTCGGCCCTCCGGGAGCCCCTGCGGGGCTGGGGACATCAATGATGCCGTCATGGGAAGCTCAGGTCCAAACCGAGCATCCTGCTAAGCACGAAGGCGACGAGCCCCACGGCCAGGACCGCTAGCACGAAGACTGCGGCCATCGTGACGCCCGTGCGCAGTACCGCTCGCCTCTCCCCCTTCTCGCCTTGATCGTGATGCCACTTGATGGCGAAGAACATGGCTATGCCTAACGCGAGAACCTTGAAGGTAACGAAGACTATAGGGACCCAATCCAAACAACGACTCTCCTGTGCATCAGCTAGGCGCCTTATGCTCGCATCTTAGGCAAATGCATATTTCTTATTATGCAATGCTGATATGTAGCAGCAGGTGGCGGCTTGCGGGCCTGTATCGTTGGGTTCAGGAATGACCGCTTAGGGCGACAGCAGACTTCAGCCGCGTGTTTGCTCCCGGCAATTGGATAGTGGTCGATATCCAATGCCGCTCGGCGACCACTCGGTGCCTGAGGTAGCAACCGGCCCCGGCAAAGTACGGCGTAAAATCGCGTGTCCCCATGGAACTATTGCCCTCAGGCCAGCTTTCACAATTATCTCAGGGATGGAGCGAATGACGGCACAATCCCAGAAGGCAATAGCGCATCGAAGTGCGCTTGGGCTGCTATTCCGCCTGGCTCTCGACCACACGCGTAGCAAACTTCGAGTACGCGGCCGGCAGGAGCGTTTGTATCGACGCATGGCGCCGATACACGGAAGACTGTTGTCAACGATGAACGGATGGCTGTTGATGTAAGTGCTGCAAAGGGCTTGCGATGGCTGGCGATCATGGCGGTCTGCGCATGCTGTGCCTGTACGACCACACAAACACCGAACACGTATCGCAGCAAAGGATATGTTTCCGAGAAGGTTTACGGTGTGACGGCGAGCCCGCGACCCGCCCACGGCAGGAATATTCGCAAGGGTGGTGGCCGTTATACCGTCGGCAAGCCCTACGTGGTGAAAGGCAAACTTTACTCACCGAAGGAGGACCCGAGTTACGACAGGAATGGTGTCGCTTCCTGGTACGGCTCAGCGTTTCATGGTCGCTTGACTGCAAATGGCGAAGTTTACGACAGGCATCACCTTTCCGCCGCGCATCCCACCCTCCCTTTGCCCAGCTACGTGAGGGTGACCAATCTTGAAAACGGTTCGTCGCTCATCGTGCGTGTTAACGATCGCGGTCCCTACCATAGGGGCCGCATCATCGACCTTTCCAGCAAGGCAGCAGATTTGCTGGACCTGAAGCACCATGGCACGGCCTATGTTCGGGTCCAGTATGTAGGCCGCGCCCGCTCGGACGGACATGATATGCCTTTTCTTATGGCGTCCTACGTCAGGAAGCCAGATCGCCCCCAGGACATCAAACCAGAGCCTCGGATCGCGACCGACGTGACGGTAGCCTCGAACCAGTCGGCCGGCGGTCATTTCTCGTCGTCACGGGTGAACCCTGCCATCAAGGCGATGAGCGCCTCCTACCAGCCGGGGGCAATCGCCGCGGCGGCGTTTCAGACATTCGGGCAATTCGCGATGTTCCCTGAGATCGGCCCTACCACCTTTGAGCGGACGCCCGAATTCGCTCCATCGATGCCGCGACAAAAATACTGCCTGAACGAGGATAGTGATGGTCGTGAGCGCGGCTCCTGCGAGGTTCAGGCTCTCCCGTTACAGGGTGTCAATCGCAATGTGCGTCTGACGGTGGTTGTCTTGATAAAGCGACGCCGCTCTCGACTCAGAGGCCACCGCCGGCGAGGAATAGCAATGGTTCTTCCCTGGAGTGCGCAAGAAGCCGCCACGAGACATGCCCACCCGCGGCGATCGTGCCAGGATAGCCGCCGATAGCGCCCGGGCCCATGATCGCGATCCGCATGCCCCCGTCGACAAAAGCCGTGGCTGTAAAATCAATATAGCAATTCTACCGCCCCAGAGCAGAATCAAATGCTAAGTCCGGGGTGGCTGTCATGATGGCGGATCGCAAGGCATATTAGCAATAAGAAAAAAGCCCGCTTTCGCGGGCTTTTCGGCTGGTCGGAGTGGAGTGATTCGAACACTCGACCCCCACGTCCCGAACAACAACGTTTGCGTCGAAAAGCCCAGAACCCCGGGGTTTCCTGAGCTCGCGCGTGGTGTCTAAACGCGCTCTTTTCTGCTCAATCGTTGCCAATCATTGCCGTAACTTCGCGCGCAACATTCATATTGCGATCCAAAGTCAATCGAGGTTTGGCAAAACTTGCCGGATCGCGAGACACCGAAGACAAATCAACTTCAACCACCTGCCGGGCAACCGGCGGGCTCTTCGTCATGAAAGGAGAAAAATGGAAATCATCAACATACGGCCACCATATCGGCCGCAGGATCTTGCGGAGTTCGATCTGCAGATCGGCCCGCACCTGCGCCTTTTCAACCTCGCCCTAAGACGCTTGCCGAACGGGCATCACCGGATCTTGGCACCGAACGCCTACGGCAAGCATGCCGCATCGTTCGCACCGGCCCTAGCGGCCGAAATCGTAACCGCCGCTCTGACGGCGATGGGAGGCACATCAGCCCATGGCGCTAAATTCGAAGCCGCTGCGGCCTAAGCCGGTAAACACCGCTTACGCCAGCACAGACTTCTCGACGCTTGCGACCGAATTCCAGGAATCAATTATCGACCTGCAATCCGGCAAGGACACGGATGGCGAACGCTTTCTAGCCGCTGCAACAGCGTTCAACGCTGGCGTCGCGCGCCTTATCCGAAAGAACCCGCGCGCCGCAAACGACAACAAGCCCTATCCAGGTGTCATATCGAGCGGCGATTTTGTGCGGGGCTTCGTTCCCCCTGACTATCATCTAGACGGCGTCTTTCAGTCGCGCTTTTTCTACAGTTTGACAGGGACGACCGGCACCGGAAAGACAGCTGTTTTGCTGTTGCTGGCAGCGGCAACTGCAATGGGGTTCTCCGTCGGCGGAAGAGATGTGAAGAAGGGGCGTGTGATCTACATGGCCGGTGAGAACCCTGATGACGTTCAGATGCGCTGGATTGCGTACGGTCATCATCTTGGATTTGATCCCGAAGACATCGACGTCCACTTTGTCAAAGGCACCACTGACGTCGCCGAGACGCTGGATCTGATACGCACCGATCTCATCGCCTTGGGCGGCGCAGATCTTGTTATCGTTGATACGAGTGCCGCATTTTTCTTCGGCGCTGACGAGAACTCAAACACCGAAGCTGGACGGCATGCACGAACCCTGCGGACACTGACGACACTACCCGGCGAGCCTGCCGTTATAGTTGCGGCGCATCCGACCAAGAACGCATCGGCCGATGCCCTCCTGCCTCGAGGTGGCGGTGCATTTATCGCGGAGGTCGACGGCAATCTGACGCTGTCTAAGTCCGACGGTCTCGTGAAGCTCCATTGGCAGGGCAAGCATCGAGGGGCGGATTTCGATCCTGTAATTTTTCGCCTCGAAGGCGTGACGGCACCAATGCTTGTTGATACCCGCGGGCGGCTCGTTCCGACCGTGCTGGCGAGAGACATGTCCAGAGGTGAGGTTGTCGCAGTAGCCGCATCGGCTAGACGAGATGAAGACGATGTACTCCTGCACCTGGACCGTGACGCGAATGCTTCCCTGAGCTCGATAGCCGAAGATCTTGGATGGCGGAGCGAAGACGGATCCGTTCATAAAGATCGGGCAAGGCGTGCAACAGACAAACTGAAGCGCGACAAGCTTGTGGTATATGAGGCTCGGAAGTGGAAGATCACGGCGGGAGGATACGATGCCCTTATCGGCATCAAAGCTGATCGTCACCGCGAGGCGCAGGCCGCATCATTCGCCATAAGGGCATCCGAAAATATCGTGCGGAAGTCGAATTTCAGGCCGCACGAAATGGACGACGGCGACTGATAATCACATCGATCGTGCGCCCGCACGATTTCCGCGCACGATTTTGCCAAAAAAACAAGAAAATCCAATGAAAACAATGCCGTGCGGGCGCACGATTTTATAACACAACACACACCCGAACGATGGGGGAATTCATTCCCCATCATCGTGCGTGCGGAACTTTTCCTATAGCACGCACGATCGCACGAAACGAAAACCAGAGGAGACAACAGCAGGATGAACAATGTTTGCAATCACCCCCTTCCAAGCCACCCGCTACGCGGTCGTCATTAAGGGCGATCGGACAGCTCAAGAGTGGCAGCCGTGCCGCGTTGTCGGCGTCGATGCCAGCGGCGAAGAACCAAAGTACATTGTAGAAATACGCTCCGCGGACGGCTCGTCATATCTCGACAAAGCAGACCTCATCAGGAAGCCGGCGCCTACCAACCAGGCCTGATCACTAACGACGGAACAGGCTGCGCGCCAACAGAACAACACTCGCGGCTAAGGGGATGTTCACGAGCAGCCCTAGGGCGAGTGGCGCGCCGCCGTCTATCGTTGCCCAAGTATACGGCAGGCTAAATAACGCCCAGGCAATCGAAGCGCAGAGAAAAGCAACGACATTTCGCCCACGCTTGTGGTGGTCGTAACCGACCGCCAACAATGCGCCTACAGCCAAAAGCCAAACCAAAAATCCACTCAGAAATACGAGCATATATCCCTCGGCGCTCGCTATCAAAAGCGGAGATTACCGATGACCAACACCGATATCAATCCAGAGAAACCACTGCGCGGCCGGCGCCTGTCGTGGCGAGAATTCACGGAGCTTGCCGGTCTACCGAAGCCGGACTATGCGGCTCTGCCGGCGAATGATAATGGAGTGGCCGTCGACGAAAAACGGCGGGAGAAATCCCGCCGTCTCTTCAGTGATCATTTGCCGTGCTTGGTGGGGTCCACCAGCCGATAGCTCGAACCGGGCTTCGGCGTAGGCGGGAGAGGCTCGCCGCGAACGACGGTCCTTTCCGGTCCAGCACCGCCACGCGGTCCAACGATCTGATATTGGCCGGAGCGTGGTGCTTCCACGCCCGGACGCAGAGGAGGTTGTTTTGCCATTTTTGAATGGCTCTTTCTCTCAGCTTGAAAAGAACAACCTTGGGCGCTAGATTCGGAGATGTTCAGACTACCGCTTCGGACGCACGGTTTGCCTCACGGCAAGCTGAGCGTCCGCGGCAAACACACAAGGCGTGGCAGAATCATTTCTGCGCACGCCTTCTTGTTGCACGAGTCGCGCCGTTAACGCAATATTAATTTTCTAGGGGAAATTCTCTATGCTGCGTTATTAATGGCTTCTCCACAGCATGTCAACAACAGTCTAACAAAAATTGGAATTTTTTTCTGATGCGGTCATGACCGATCTCCCCAAATCCTATCAGAAGCTGGGGCTTGCGTTAGAAAACTTTTGCGCGAATTGATTCAGCGCGCGTTGTCACGGGAGGGCACCTCAGATATCTCCCACCCCTTCCTTACTGACCGGTGCCGCCACTCGGAGCTATCGCTAATACAGGAATTCTTCGCGCGTGCGCGCAAGCGCGCGCGGAAACGTTTGACTTTTCCGGCATTTGGGGGTGTGCCTCAGTGCCCGCCAGCCAGCGCAATGACGGCGAAAACGTACGAAGCGGCGATTAGAAGATAGGCGATCTGAATAGTGGTCACGGTCCATCCTTTCGTTGGTGGACTTCTTATATACACCCACTTTCGCACCCAGCATAAAAGCTTACGAATGATTATCCCGTGATCGACAGCGCCCGCCGCAGGGGTGCCAATCGTCCCTTCGGGCATCCAAAAATGGACCGGCGCGGTAGGCAATTTTTCTCATCCGCAAAATTCGAAATCGGCAGCCCCCTCGCCCGCCGTTGACAAAATTGTATGTTTACATTGAACTCCTCGTATCGGCCCTCGATGGCCAGCCGCTAATCAAGACCCGCGAAAAGCGGGCGGAACAAGCCTCCCTTTCTCAGGAACTACATCATGACATCAAGAGCGCGGCCCGTCGCCGCGATCGATAACGTGCCCCGTCACGCCGACGAATTCGCACATGACCTTACTGCCCGTCGTGCTTGGGTCGCTTCACTGCCGACGCACGATCCAAAGCCGGTTCTCGCGTGGCCGACTGCGGAGCGTCTCTCACGGCTGGAAAATCCTGAAGCTGCCAGAACACTCTATCGTTACGCGGAGCTGATGGCGCCGCCGCATATGGTGACCGCAAACGACAACGATCCTGATGTTGCAGCGCCGGAAGGAGATCCGGATATGCGGCATGAAATGCGCCCCAGCATCGACGAGATGCTCGACGCTGCTTCGCCAGGCATGCGCTGCCGGGTGGTCTCATCGAAGATCAACGGCACATGGACGATCACGGACCGTCAGAAGCCTGGTTTCATGTTCGCCGGCGGCCAGGTGCAACTGGGCAATCTTGTATTCCGGGCCGGCAAGCTCGTTTGCTATGGCGAGACATCGCGCGGAAGACGCAAGACACCGGTGGAGCGCACTAGGCAGCCCAAGGGATACAAGGCGCCGCCTAAGCGGTCTCGGGAGTCGATCCGGTTTCTGCTTCCAGCAAATGACAACACCCCGATCGCCGACGGCGCCGGCTGGCTTGGTGGCGTAACGCGCACGACGGGAAACTCGAGACATCAGGACAATGGCGACCACATGGCCGCATTGGAGATGGACCGAAATGCGAAGCGTGCCGCAGTACGCCTGGCTCTTGGCATAGACGCCGCGGTGCTCGATGCCGCAATCACCGACGCCACGGCCCAGCAGATCGGTGAGGCCTTCGGCTATTCGGGCAAGACAGCAGAACGCCGCGGGATCGAGAAAATCAATGCGGCCATCCGAAAGCTGCAAGAAATCGCAGCATGATCGTCCCTAAAGTGTTGCGCCGGAACGTATTTATATGAGGCAGCAGAAATGCTGCGATCTTCGCCTGTCGATCTAGTTCCGGTGGCGGGCTCCTTTCTTACCGTGACTCCGGATGAACGAGCACGGCAAACCACATGGTGGTGGCTAAGCTGGCTCTTCGGGGCCGGCTTTTCTTTTGCCTCCTCACCCATCACTTAGAAAAATAAGGAAATCCCATGGCTTTTTCAGGCCTTCACGTCGTATGCGGTTATGCCGGCTCTCAAACCGCGCGATACACTTCGCAGGCCGTTTTCGGCAAGATCGCATGGAGCGAGGCGCCGGCCAGCGGCGTGGTGTCCACCAATGTCGCTCCTGCATCATCCGACATCGCCGGCGACCCTATTTTCAGGTTCAATGCGGCTGCCGATTCGTGGGTGTCGATCGGAAAAACGCCAGACGCTACGACCGGCACACGTTTTCTTGTTCGCTCCGGCTCGGACTACGATATCTACGCCGCGCCGGGCGACAAGCTGCAGTGGGTCGCGGCATGACGCAGACAACCACTCTCGCCGCGGCGATCGCGGCTCTTGAGCGCCATCTCGGCTTCCGCCGCGGGCGTCTGGTGTCGATGGCGCAACGTCTACAGAACGCCGGAGTCATTCCCACCGGCGCACCGCGCACCGCGCCACAACTCACTCCCGCCAATGTCGTCGATCTGGTCGTTGCCTATGCCGCCGACGCGCCGCTGCACCACGCACCTCGGTCGGTGGAAGCCTACGGCGCACTTACTCCTGGAGGCGCCAATCTCGATGCTGCGCCCGCGAGCGTCAAAGTCTCGGCGACCGAGTACCTCCAGTCGATTGCGGCACTCGCTGCCGAGGGCGACACCGGCATTCGGCGCCTCAAGCTAGAATTCGTTTCCACCTGGCCGGAGCTTGCCGTTCATTTCGAAGACGGATCCATTCACCGCTTCCTGGCCGTCGGGGCTGTATCGGGGCATTGGCAATCAGCCGGCCATAGACAGTCAATTACAATCAATGGCGCCGCTCTGGCGGACGCTCTGCAGGAGATTTTCCATTGAAGACCGAGAAGTTCCGCGTTCCCGCACTCGCCGAGCTCGATCCAGTTTACAAAGACCTTGAAAACCGCCGTAGCTTGCTGATCGACAAGCAAACGGCCAACACTCGCGAACAGCGCAGTCTCGAGGAGAAGCTCGCGGCCCGCCCGCCCGCGCAGTACTCCCACAACGTCGCGGAGCTTCTCGGCGAGAGTGGCAGCGGAGGGGAATCCGAGCACGGTCTGACAGAGAAGCTGAAGAAGCTTCGGGTTGAGGCACGGGACATCGAGATCGCACTCTCCGTAATCGGCCGCCGGCTCGAAGAGCAACGGATTCAGGCCAACAAATTGGTCGTGGAAGCCAGTCGCAAAGAGTACGGTCGCCGCGTAGCTGCCGTCGTCCACGCACTCCAGGGCGTCGCTGCGGCACGAGCTGATTACGATGAGCTCCGCTTTCAATTTGAAGACAATGACATCAGATGGTCCTCACTGGTCCCGATGTCGCTGGGCTTTCTCGGCGACGCTAACGACGGCCATGTCCAGCGCGTGACCAAAGAAGCGAAGGACAATGGCTATGTATGAGCGCGCGAACAAGAAGGCATCGACCCAGGGCCGGAGCGTGAAGCTACCGGGAAAGGCGGCTCAGCACAGTGAGGCGAAACCGATCGATATTGCGCGCGAACTGCGCGCTAAATCAGAACTCGGCCGGCGTGAGGCGAAACTTGCCGCCGCGGAGGCGAAGCTCGGTGGCTGAGCGAATTTCTGGGTATGCTGCGAAGTTCCGCAGTGAAACGACCATCGCCGGAGAATTTCGCGAGATGCTGAGTCCCGGCTGTTTTGCGCGCACTCTTCGCGACAATCCAGACGTGGTCATGCTGCTCGATCACGATTCTGGCCGCGTCCTTGGCCGCACCACCGCAAGCACACTCTTCCTCAGGGAAGATAGCACCGGCCTCTGGTTCGATCTCGATCCAGACCCGACGACGCCATCAGGGATGGAAGCAATCGGGACGGTAAGGCGGGGCGACATACGTGGATGCTCGTTCGGTTTTCGCGTGCGTTCCGAAGAGTGGCAGGACGGCGGCAACCGCTTGCCATTGCGTATCATCAAGGATGTTGATCTGGCGGAGGTCACGCTGACCGGGTTCCCAGCCTACAGCGACACCAGCGCCACCTTTCGCGTGGCCACCGGCAATGGCGCGGCCGAGCGCGTCAAGACCAAGGTTGAGGCGGCGATGAAAGCCCGAGGCATCACGCCATGACGCAACGCAGCGCTGAGGCTCAGCAGTACCATGCCCTCTATCGCACACGGCTGTGGAAGCAGCTCAGACTGGCCCAACTGGCCCGTGAGCCACTATGTTGGATGTGCGACGAGCTCGGTGTTGTAACTACAGCGAACACGGTCGACCACCGCATCCCGCACAAAGGCGATCACGCCCTGTTCTTCAATCCGGAGAACCTCGCCAGCCTCTGCCCATCCTGCCACTCGCGACACAAGCAGCGCCAGGAGCGAGGCGGCAAGGTCGTGCGATATGGCGCCGACGGATATCCCGTCTGACCGGCCGGGAGGGGGTATCGAAGGCCTTTCGATCGTTTCCCTTAGGGTAGCGGTGTCGCACCAACGTGTTTATGCGCCTCGCCCCGGTTCAGAAAATATTCCATCGGTCGAAAAGCCCAGCAACATTGGGATTTTCTCATCAAAAGCCCCTCAAGAACGGTGAAAAAACGATGGCGAAACCGCCAAAAGCGCCGGGGCATTTGCGCCCGGCGACGCAAAAGTGGTGGCGAACGGTCCTCGCCGATTTTGATCTTGAAGACCACCACCTTCGGCTTCTGCAGCTGGCAGCGGAAGCGTGGGACCAGGCGCAGCTCGCCCGCGAGGTTCTCGATAGAGACGGCCAGACCTTCACCGACCGATTCGGTCAGCCCAAAGAGCGTCCTGAGGTTGGCATTCTGCAAAATGCTCGCATTGCGTTCGCGCGGCTGCTTCGTGAGCTCGCTCTTGATGGCGTCGACGCACCTGAAGCGCCGCGGATGTCCCGCACCCGTGACTATGGAAGGCGAGCCTAATGCCTATCCGAAGACGAGCGAACCTTCGCCGAGCCGGCGAGGTTGAGGCATGGTCTGGCTATTTCCAGAGCGGATGCGATTTCTTCGATGATCTCGCCGCGATCGATCTCACCGAGGAGACGGCTGAGCCCCTGGCCGAAGAAACATGGCGCCGGATCGGCTCTGAGGTAATAGAGCACATTGAGAATCTGCATCGCAACTTCTATCCGCCGCCGCGTCCGTTTTGGGCCGAAGAGAATTTCGGGCCGCCCGGCGCCCGGCGGGGCAGGCGTCGGCGGTAGGTCTGTAGGAACCTGGCCGATCGCTATTTTTAGCGAGCCCTTATCACATCAGGCTGTCCAGCCGTTGCGCAAGACGGAACCGCAGACCGTCGCTCTCATCGTATCGGACCTGCTCCACCTGATAGACGGCAACGTACGATCTTCGAGCAAAGCCAGTTGGATATCCCTCCGGCCCTATGTGTGGAGTGTCCTCTGTGAGAATAACGCGCTCGCCATTTCGGATGGCATCGACAAATTCGACAACCTTGGAAGCAGGCAATCCGTCCGTCTCGCGGATGTATGGATCATGGTAGTCCAGTTTATTTAACCAGTATCTGTGAACGCAGGGCAGTTGCTCCCCATCTACTTTGGCGAACCATGATCCTCTTCGCCCTGTTGCCTTCTTCATTCTTGGCCTCCTCTTGCACGGCGATGATACCCGAAGTCGAGCCCAAGACAATCAGAACAACACACGCCTGCGTGGTCGGCAACCTCAGGCGTTAATCAGAAAGAAGAACCATGACAATGACGACAGCCGCGCCATCAGGCGTGCGGAGGCCAGCGCATGGCTGACAATACCGATGACCTGATTATTTCGATCAGCACCGATCAGGCCACGCTCCGCCGCAGCATCCAGCGCATCGAGCGCGATCTGGCGGGCTTGTCGGGATCGGTGCAGAAGCAGTTCACGGCCGTCGGCAAGTCGATCGACAACTCGATTTCTTCCACGATGCAGAACCGGATCAATGCCATGGTCGGCATTGGAACGAAGGCGTCGAAGGAGTGGACCGGAGCGCTCGCCGACCAGGGCAAGGAATTGGAACGGCTCCGCGCCAAGTACAATCCGCTGTTCGGTGCTCAGCAGACCTATGCGGCAGGCCTGAAGGAGATCAAGCAAGCCCACGCTATCGGTGCCATCTCGGCATCGGAGATGACGGCGGCGCTCAATCGCGAGAAGATCGCCTTCGCCTCCCAAGTCTCCGCCATCAAAGCGCGCAACGCCGCTCTCGAGGCAATGCCGGCGAACGACAATCGCGTCGGTGGCGCATTCCAGACCGCTAATATCGCGGCTCAGTTTCAAGACATCGGCGTGACCGCGGCGATGGGGATGAATCCGCTCCAAATTGCGCTTCAGCAAGGCACTCAGTTGTCATCGGTTCTCGCGACGATGGGCGGCGGCAAGCAGGCGATCTCTGGCCTCGCTGCCGCGTTTGCTTCGTTGTTGTCGCCGATATCTTTGGTCACTATCGGCCTTGTCGCCGGCAGCGCCGCGCTGGTTCAATATTTCACTGCAGGTGAAGACGGCGCCAAGAAAACTACGCCGCTCATCGAGAAGCAGAATGAGGTCATTCGCGACGCCGCGGCCGCATGGGGTGAGGCCCTGCCGTCGGTCACCAAGGTCGTCGACCAACTAGACCGCGCCAAGCAGATTAGCACCGGCCGTGAAGCCGGCGATATCCTTGGCGCGCGGGCGCTGGAAGGACTCGGTGAAAAGCTTGAGGGCATCAATCGCCAGTTTGCAGAGGCGATGCGGGGTCTTCGCGGCATCCAGGCGGATCCTGCCTTCGTTCGCGATTTCGGCAAGGCCTTCAGCGACCTGAAGGAGCGGCTGGACAACGGCACCGCGTCCATCGCCGACATCAACAACGCTCAGCAGATGCTGGCGATTGCCGTTGATCAATATGGCGTCAAGTCGGTTCTCGGCTTCCGTGATGCGTTCGACAAGATCACCGAGTCGATCCAAAAGTCAATTGCCGCATCGAAACAAGCGCGTGAGGAGTGGATCAGAGCCCTGGCCGGCGGCACGTCGGTGCAGGACATCGCGGCCGGCGCCACCTTTCGCGATGAGAACGGCAAGACCCACCAGACCGGCACCTTCACGCCTACCGTCGGCCCGACGCCACAGAGCCGGCCGCTCATCGAGCTGGAAGGACTGCCAGGCGCCGACAAGGCTGACAAGCAGGCCGAAACCGCGGCCACCAAGGCGGCCAACGCCTACCGCGATCTGCTCAAATCGGCCGATGACCGGCTCGGTCAGATGCTCCAAGAGATCGACCTGCAGGGCAAGTATGGCGTCGCGGCCGACACGGCCCGTTTCCGGTTGGATTTGCTACAGCAGGCAGAGGACAAGGGCCGATCGCTGAACGCAGAGCAAAGGGTGGCGATCGAGCAAAAGGTCGCGCTATACGGCCAATATGCCGACGTGCTTTCGAAGACGAAGCTGCAGCAGGATCTGGTCAGCCAGGCGCGGTTCAACAGCCTGTCGAAAGAGGATCAGCAGGTTTTGACGATGCTGCGCCAATACGGCCGGCCGGAGGATCTGCACGGCGACGACGCCAACCAAATCCGCAGCTACCTGCGGACGGAAGACCTTCGCGGCGATCTCAGATCTTTCGCCGGCGATTTCAAAGATGCCCTGCTCAATAACGGCGGTGACATAGGCAAGGCGTTTGCCGAATCCATCCAGCGGCCGATTTGCGGCGCCGAGCACAGCTTCAACCTCGATCTTGGAGATTTTTACCTGTGAGCGCATATTTCGCTATTCAAGCCGGCGATGCCTCGTTCCTGTTCACGGACGGCGCGTCGTACACCACCAAAGACGGGATTGCTCGCGGTTTCGCCAGGAAAGTGTCGGTCGGTCAAACCGCACCTTTCGCCGTTACCACGCAAGGTAACGCTGAGCTCGGCGAGAAAATACGCACCTTCCTGGCCGCGCAGGTCGACCGGCTCGGCGTCGACGACTTCCTCGACCTATTCCTGCCGGCCTTTCTGGCCGGGCTGCAGGATAGCTACGCGGATCTGCCACGCGTCCCGGGCAACGACGTAGTCGCGGCAATGACCATGTGGAGCGAGACGCGCGGCATCCTGCACTTGGGATTCCAGACTGGCCCCGAGCCAGACAGGCCGAATACCGTTCCGCTCGAGCTCCAGATCCTTGGAGCGACCACACTGCGCGGGCCGACCTTCGATCTGCTGAAACTGGCCGGGTACAGGCGCCCGCGCTTTGGTGAAGACCAAGAGTCATTCGTCAAGGAGCTCGGCGTCTCGGTTCTCTCGTGGATGCGGGAAGTCGCATCCATTCCCACGATGTTGCAGGGCAAGCCAGGAGCAACCCCGCATCATTGGGTCGGCGGGTTCGTCGACATGACCACAGTCGACGCTTCGGGTGCGCGCGTCGAGCGCGTGCACACATGGCAGCAGGACGCCGTCGGGCAAGCGATCGACCCATTCCGCCAGCCACTTAACCGTTCCCAGCGCCGCGCCGCGAAGCGCGTGGCCTAACACTTCAAAAAGGAAAAGAAATGAGCCAAGCAGCAAACTTTAGCGTGCCGACGACCGGCCCAGCCTCGCCGACGCTGATGGCGACGCGAATGGATGATAGCCTCAGGGCTCTGCTCAGTGGCAACTCGGGAGCGTCGCGGCCGTCTTATGCAGCCGACGGCACGTTCTGGGTCTCCACCGCCACTGCGGGTAAGCGGAAGGTCTACTTCTACGATGGCTCCGACGACAACCTATTCCAAACGCTCGACATTGCTACCGGAAAGATAACCTATGGCGATGGAACATCAGACGACGCGATATCAGCCGCCCTTAGCGCCAGCACATTCCTGCAGGCGTTAAAATGGCGGTCCCGCGGAATTGGTGAAGTCCTGTTCGCAAACACGGCCATTACCGGGGCCGATGTTCCGCCTTCATCGACAACCGACACAGTCTGGATAGAACTGACATCCGGTCTAACCGGGGTGGGCGCTTTCAACAACGGCAAGCTCACGACCGAGAGCGTTTCTGGATCCGCCCCATTGGTTCTGGCAACGGCGGTGATCAATTACGCACCGTCACCTATGAACGGCCAAACAATCCGGTTGATCAATACGGAATCCCGTATCCTGCGCCCGAGCATTTCCCCTGGGACGATCCAAGATGACGCATTCCAGGGCCATAGACACTCTATTTCGTCAGTCTTTACAGGTGGGGCTGGCGCATCTGTCGGCACCGTCAATAACGCTGCAGTAAATCCTATCAGCGTTGGAGATCCAACCACAGACTTGACAAACGGGACGCCGAGAACCGCCAACGAAACCCGCATGAAGAACATCGGCGTCAAAGCCTATATGAGGATCGCATAATGCCCTATGCAGTCGGACTAGACCAGATCGGCACCAACAATCCTACCTATGACGGCAACGGCGATCCGATCGCTGGCGATTACGTCGAAATCTCCTGGGATGATTATCAGGCTGCGATCAATCTGCTTGTGGCCGGCAAACATGTCTGTGTAGTCGGGGGGGCTTTCGTCCTCGACTACCAGTTGCAAGCACAAGAGACATAGGGCTACGGCCGAGATGATCCGACACATGCGCGGAATGCACGTGACGTCAGAAGGGGCGGCCTTCGGGTCGCCTCTTGGTGCCACTTATCAATGGTAGCGCAAGCCCGTTGACGATCCGAGATTCTCTATTTCTCCAAACTGGCGGGCGGCGCTTATGGCGGCCTTCGCAGCGTTAGGGGACGGTTTGGCCAATTCACAATTAACGCGACAATTGCCATGAATTCTGCTATTAAGAGAATGGGTTAATGGCGCAATTGACGTCCACTGGTATGGTCCGAGACCATACCAGTGTGAGGTTTAATTGGTCAATTCGAAATCAATTGGAATTGACAATTCAACATTATGTTGAATTCTAATTGCGCAACATCCAGATATGCATTATGCATATTTTCAACGGCTATTACTCTAGCCGATATCAATTGCTGCAGCGGAACAATTCGTTAAGCGCGCGATTGTATCATCCGAAGTTGAAATTGTTGGAGGCCAACATGGTTGCGCTGCTAAAAGAGGACGGTGAATTCGCACCGAAGCCTGTAGTGCGTGATACGGCAATGCTGAAGCAGCTGGTGGATTCGATGGAATCCAAGCCGAGCGCTCCTAAGGGACTTGTTTCTGCCCTGCGTTCCGCGCACTCTCGGTATGTGGTCACGACGAAGTAATCTGCATGGAAAAAATTCAGGTTCGGTTCGAGCCTCTCGATGGTCATCCTCGAGAGGCTTTTTCATGCAAATACCGCCCCATACAGCACTTCTTCCGGAAATACGCCGAAGAGAATCACGCCTCACATAAGCAGCGAGTTTTCGTCGCATGTACTGACACGGACAACTCGCCTTTGGGGTTCTATTCGCTGACTCTTATGACGTTTGAGGCGGGTATGAATGACGAAACCGATGCAAAATATAAAGATCGTCCAGTCCCAGCGATTTACATCGGCGCAATAGCACGTGACAAACACCTCAGTGAGCCCGGTTTCGGGGTCCTCCTAATGGAAGACGCCCTACGCCGGTGCCTTTTGGTGCGTGAAAATGTCGGCGTTTACGCGCTAGCTCTTCATGCAGCGAATGAAGAAGTGGCAAGCATATATGAATCTTACGGTTTCAGCAGGTTTGCCAACGGCGAGATAAAGAAAGACAGAGACGGCAACGAAATGCCTGCAATGTTCTTCAAGCTTGCCGACGCGGCTGAAGCATTTGCCGAAGCTAGTATTGAGGATCATGCAGTGGCTGCGAAAACCGAAGAGGCTGCCGGCTGACATCACGCCGACCGTCGCGCGCGACCTAACGCCGCCACTTCTGCTAATTATCTGCTGGGTTCTCTCGCATCCACTTTTCGTATGGATCTTCATTATCATTCACGCCGAGACCGCTGATCTCGTCAAGCCTGGCGTCAATCGCTCTTCTGTCCCACTTGCGAGTGCCTGGGATGCACGGCGGCATCTTGTGGGTTGCGACCCAGAGCGAGAATGTCGATTCGGCGATGCCGCAGTAAGCTGCGGCATCCTTTCGGCCCATGAGGCGGGGTTCGGTGATCATCTTGCGGCCTTTCGTGCTGCGGCTTTGGCGGCCAGCCTGGCTTTTCGCTGCGCCAAGAAACCGTTATCGGTCGCCGGGCCGCGTATCGGCTCACTGTCCGGAACAAGCCGCGTCTTAGACCGCTTCACGTAGTCATCGATATCGGCCTGGTCGAAAACCATGTGCCGCCGTTCTGACCCTAAGCCTTTAGGGATGAAGGCGAGCTCGCCGGCTCTGACTAGGGCGCGAAGGGTCGGCACAGAGATGGCCAGCATCTCGGCGGCTTGGCTTGTTGTGAGTAACTTCATTTGCGGATGGACACGCCCGGGCCGGTGGAAACATCTCCGTCGGCAAGGAACGTTATACCGGCCGCTTCGAGCGCCGCTTTGATTGCTGCGAGGTTGTTCGTGCCAGGTGTGCGCCTGCCCTTCTCGAAATCAATTACGACCCCGCGGGAGACAGAAGCCCGCTCCGCGAGCCCATTCTGATCTAGGTCTACAAGGGCGCGGGCGGCGCGGCATTGAGATGGCGATATCGACATTTTGTCCAACGTTAGATTTTTTGTTGACATGACGTTCGAAGTCTGACAAAAAGTCTTACATCAGACATTGACGCAGTTCAACACGAGGAGCCTGCCATGCTTGCCACACCATCCAAAATCGACAGAACCGCATTACCGCGCTCGCTCATCGGAAGAAGACGACGCTTTATCAACCCCGCATATGTTTTTGATTTTGAGATTGGCCAAACCGTTTTTTTAGTCTGCACTGGCGACGAGGCGATCGTGTCCGGCCGAATGCAGGTCATAGGATGCGAAGACGAATATTGCGTCCAGATTATTGGCGCCACGTGCGCGCCGCTCCGGGTATTTGCGCAGGAACTCAGCGCGGATCCCTCGTGCACTTTGTAAGTTTTTCAATCCTGCCGGTCCATCACCTGGCAGGCCAGCGGCGCCGCTTGAACCGGTGCCGCGGCCGGACGCGTTTTCGCTCTCGATGCGCCTCCGGTTTCATTCGGCCCGCCCTGGCCGATACGCGCTCGGTCGCAGTCGCCGCATGACGCGGCCGAGCGCTCACTGAACACCGATGGCCGGCGCGGTCACCACCCTCTCCTGCACTGAGCCGCGCCGGCCGGTCTATTTTCTAGACAGATCCCAACTCGATGCCGACAAAACTTCCCACGACTTCACGGAGGGACGATGCTGACTGCTGCAAACGATAATCTGCCGCCTGACGCCCCCATGCGGCTAGCCGACATTGTGCCCGTCGCCTTCCCACACGGGGGGATGACGGTGAGCGGGCTTCGCAAGGAAGCTGCGCGCGGTCGGCTGATGATTATGCGCATTGCCGGCAAGGACTTTACAACGCTTCGAGCGATAGAGGAGATGAAACAAGCATGTCGCGTCATCGCAAACCTGCCCGCCTCTGGCTCCGTCCGGGCAGCAAGGACCGTGCCGCGGTCTGGGTCATCCTCGACGGCGGCAAGCAGTTCGGCACAGGCTGCAGTGAGCATGATCGTGAGGGAGCTGAAAAGGCGTTAGCCGAGCACATCGGCCGGCAGTTTCTGACGCAGACACCATCGAAAAACCGGCCGGCTTCGGAAGTTGCGATTGCAGAGGTATTGGCGCATTACCTGTCTTTGAAGAAGGATGCAGCGACCCGGCCGAAAGAGCTCGCGGCTCGCGCTGAAAACCTCATGTCATATTGGGGCGACAAGACCCTCGACGATATTACGAGTGCGACCTGCGCCGAATACGTCCGGAAGCGAGGGACGCCGAATGGTGCCAGACGCGAGCTAGAAGATCTCCGCGCTGCTTGCCGTCAGGCGATTGCAGACAAGGTCACTCGGGAAGCCGTGACCGTCACACTTCCGCCGAAGGCCAAGGGCCGCGTCAAGCACCTCGAGCGGTCGACGATGGCTAAGCTGATTTGGGCGGCCTACCGCAAGCGCAGCAAATATCGTGGCGTGCCAAACAAGTGGCGTCCGACCATACATATTGCCCGCTTCACGCTTGCCGCCGTCTATACCGGCAGCCGATCTGCTCGCGTCTGGCAGGCCTCGTTTGTCAAAGAAGAAGGCCGGCCGTACATAGACCTAGATGCCGGCGTCTTTTATCGCGCCTGGGAAGGTGAGACAGTTGCCGACAATAAGCGCGCTCCTCCGATCCGCCTGCCCGGCCGGCTGCTCGCACACATGCGCCGCTGGCATCGCATGGGCGCCAAATATGTTGTCGAGTACAATGGCAAGCCGGCGGACCCGAAGCGCGCCTTCAGGAATCTCGTCGATGAGGTGCTGGGCGATGATGCGAAAGGCGTTGTCAGACATACGCTGAGGCACACCGCAGCCACTTGGCTGATGCAAGCCGCAGCCGACAAGTGGGAGACGTCAGGCTACCTCGGCATGACGCTTGAGACGTTGGAAAAGACCTACGGCCACCACCATCCCGACCACCAGGCAAATGTCGGTGCAGCGTTCACCACAGGCCGCGCCGGGAGGAAGAAGTGACCATTCATTGCCGCATTCGTTGCCGTTTCTTCCCGAGCGGCAACACCAGAAAATGAAAAACCCCGCCGTGGCGGGGTTTCTAGCTGGTCGGAGTGGAGTGATTCGAACACTCGACCCCCACGTCCCGAACGTGGTGCGCTACCAGACTGCGCTACACTCCGTGACCAGCGGCGCTTCTATAGAACAGCCTATCTGGTTGCACAAGCACCAAATTTCAAAAAGCCGAGGGATTTTTTGACGGGTTGATGACAGCGGCCGGAAGAGGCCGCTGCTTGCAAAAAGACACACCGCAAGCAAATCGAACGGAAGTGCAAAAGGGGCAATTTTCTTTTGCCGGGTTCCGCGCTAAAGGGCTCGGCGGGACAGGCGAAACCGTCGCGACGGCGGCTTCGCAGCCATTGCGCTAGAGATCAGGGACGACACGATGAAACTCCGCACCATTACCGCGGCCGGGATTGCAATTGCGCTTGCCGGATGCACGACCTTACCTTCCGCCGGCAATCCGATCGAGGCCCGCTGGGTCGGCAAATCGGCCGGCATCTTCTTTGCCGCCTACGGGCCGCCGATCAGCGATCGCGAGGAAGGTGCGAGCACCATCTATACCTGGCGCGGCGGCTACAAGACCGTGCGCATTCCGGCGAAATATGCCGAGGGCGCCGACGGCAAGCGCGGCAAGCAGATTTCCGCCGCCCGCACCGCCTATCTGCGCTGCCAGGCCGAAATCACCACCAATTCCGACTACACGATCCGCGACATCCGCACCGTCGCCGACATCCCGGGCGTCAACGGCCCGTCCTATTGCGCCGAGTTCCTGGCGCCCGAACAGAAATAACGGACGCTTCGTCCGGCATGTGAGGACAGGCGGCCCTGAGTGCCGCCTGTTTTCGTTTGGGATCCACAAGTTCTGCCTCGAAGCATCCGCATGAATGGCAGTTGGAGATTGTTTCAGGCCAGCGGGTTCGCGCCCGTTGTCACGGAGCGAACGATGAGGTCAGCCTGTGCCGTGTGGCCCCCTGATCCGCGTCGATGGATCTCACCCCTCCGCCGGCCCGTAGAGGCCGAGCTCATCGAGAAGCGCCCGCTGCCGGTCGGCATTTTCGACCAGAAGGCCGGTGTAACGCGCGACGATCCGCGCGCGGTGTGCCGGGTCGGAGACGGCGGACAGCGCGCCGGTGACGGCGGCGATCTTTTCCGAGGTCTGGCGCAGCTCTTCCAGAAGTGCGGCCTTGCCGCCGGCCTCCGCGACCACCTGCTTCGTCACCTTGCCGATGCCGGCCGGCGTGCGGCTGCCGCCGGAGACGTAACCCTCCGGCAGGTCGCCCTTGAGATTGACGACTGTTTTAAACCGGATGACGTCGAAGATCTGGTCGACCGCCTGCCTGGCGCCGGTCACCCGTGAGGGGTGGTCGGTGTCGGCGGCGGCGTGCGGCAGGAGTTCCAGCTTGCCCTTGTGGCGCTCCTCGAGCGGCAGGTAAGGCAGCATCGGGCCGCTCAGCGTGCCGGTCGCCGCGTCCCGGAAGAGGTCGGCGTCGATCGCCGCATGGGCGATCTTGCCCGACGACAGGGCCGCGTCGAGCGCCTCGGCATCGACGACTTCGCCGCGGTCGTAATTGACCAGCACCGCGCCGTCCTTCATGGCGGAGAGCACCTGCGCATCGACGGTGCCGGCATTGGAATAGATGCCGGTCGATGCGTCCAGGCGGCCGAGGCCGATATGGACGGAGAGCACATCGGCGCCGCTTGCGGCTTCGACCGGGCTTGCGGCATAGTCGAAGCCTTCCGCCTCGATCCAGCGCCTGTGATGCTCGCGGGCATAGATCGCCACTTTCATGCCGAAGGCCTTGGCGAGCTTGGCGACTTCACGGCCGATATTGCCGTAGCCGAGAACGGCGAGCTTGCGGCCCTCGAGCTTTGCCGTCGGAAAATCCTTGAGCTGGCGGCCGGTATCGAAATCGCCGCCGGCGACCATCCGGTGCAGCCGGTCGACCGGCAGGTCGGGAACGACCTTCAGGATCGCCTTCATCACCATCTGGGCGGTCGCCCGGCTGTTGATGCCGGGCGTGTTCATCAGGGCCGCAGTGCCGCCCTCGCCATTGCCGCCGCCCCAGGAGGCCGAGCCCATATTGCCGGTGCCGGCGCCGATGCGCACGCCGCCGAGCGGAAAGACCGAGGCCTTGGGAATGAAGGTCGCCGCCGCAATCAGCGCGTCGTACTGGCCCTTGTCGGTCTGCGGCAGGATCTCCGCCTCGGTGCTGAGGTTCGGCTGATAGAAGAAATGGATGCGGCCCTTTTCGAGGCTGGCGCGATCACCGAGCGGGCCGAGATGGAAGCTGCCGCCCTTCCCCTCGATATAGGCCTTGACCTCGCTATAATCAGGCTCGCCGTCGGCGCCGAAGCGTAAGCCCACCAGATCGGCGATCAGCACGGTATAAGCGCGGTGCGGATCGTCCTTGCGCACGGCGCCATCGGCCTTGACGGGCGCTTCGAAGGTGACGCCGTTCCTTGCCAGCTCCTCCTCGAGCACGACGATCTTGGCTCTGAGATAGGCGTATTGCAGATTATCAAGCAGCGCGACGACATCGTCCGGTTCGCGGATGCCGCCGACCCAGGCGCGGTAATCGCCCGGCGTGCCGGGGAAGGCGTTGACGTAGCGGGCCGCGTCGAGGCCGGGCTCGTATTCGCCGTTCGGATGGGTGATGCCCTCATAGCCGAGCAGCTGCTTGGAACGGGCGATGATGCGGGCGTGGATGGCGGGATCGGTGATATCGGCGTCCTCGACCTTCAGCAGCGTCACCGCCGCCCCGCGCCGTTCGGCATCGGTGACGGTCAAGGACAGCAGCGGATGCGACTTGACCCATTCGTCGATGACGGCGCGATTGGCGGCGGAGCGGCGGTTGAGCTCGACGACGGAACCGACCCGGGCCTCCGACTGCAGCAGGCCGAAAGTGGTCTCGGCAAAGGCGAGCGCGCTGTAGGTGTTGATGACGCCGCCGAGCATGCGGTCTTCAGCCGCATCGTAGAATGGGCCGGCATCGACGGAGCGCTTGGCCGAAAACGGCTGGCGCGGATCGATCGGCGGGGCGATCTTCAGCTGGCGCGGGATCGCCCAGGCCGGATCCTGCTGGTTCTTCTCGATCAGCGCCAGCGCATGCGGCGTGAAGGAGGCGACGAAATAGCCCGAGATGCCGCCGATCGCCTTCTGGAACGGCATGAACAGGCAGCATTTCGCCATCACGGCGCTGACCAGTTCCGGCTCCCACGGCATGGCGCCGAGCATCGAGGTGGCGTCGAACACCGCATGGCGGTTGGCCGGGTCGCCGTCGAGCCAGCTCAAGAGCTCGCGGATCTCGCCGCTGGTATAGGCATTGGCCCCCGTCGTCTCGTGGCCGACGCCGACGAAGATCGACACGCCGAGGTCGGCAAGTTCGCCCGCCGTGGGGATCACGCCTTCGGAGGCGGCGAAATGAATGCGGCTCTCGCAGCCCTTTTCGGCGAAACGCTGCATCTCGATCAGCTGTGTCGCCCAGGACTGGCGGAAGAAGCCGGCGGCCTTCGACGGATCGCTCTCCGGCCGCGGCGTATCGACATAGACGCGCTGGGAAGCGTCGTTGGCATTCATCAGGTGCTGGATGCAGACGGTGAAGCCGCTATGGCCGCCACCGAGCCCGACCGCCATGCGGTTGACCTTGGGAAAACCGAAATAGCGATGGATCGCCCGCATCATGTCGGTCAGGATCTTGTCGGCCGGATAGCCGCGATGCATGCTGCGGGAAATCTCGGCCGTGGTGAAGCCGCCGATATCGTTGCCCCGATCGTCGAACTTGCGATAGGTCTTTTCGATCCAGGCGTCGAAGGCGATGCGCCGCAGGCGGCTATCGACTTCATCGGTCGTCGCATCGGTGATCGGCCCGACGCCGAAGAACGGGTTGGACGGCAGCTTCGGCGCGCCCGACGCGGTCTGTCGAAGGGCGCTCAATCGCTGTTCCTGCATCTGCGCGATATCTGTCATGGCCTGCCTGTCTGTTTGCGGAGCTGAAGTTGCCTTCATGGTGAAGCGACTGTTCCGCCGAGACAACCTCATCTGCGCCGAACGACAGGCGAAACGCGTCATCGGGGTCGTATCGTTGATGATGGCGCGATGGGCGGGGGGACGCGACGCGCTTTCCTGCCTGGAGATCGGCGGTACTGGGATGACGGAGGAGAAGTGGTGCTGCGGATGGAGGGGCAGACGTGGTGCCGCGAGCTGCATCGCCGGTGCGTCTGGCAACAAAGCCAACCACACTCTCCGTCGTCCCAGGGCTTGACCCTGGGATCCACAACCAAGGACGCGCGGACTGCTATTTCTTTGCCCCGATCCACCTCGTCCCAGTCGCATGGATCCCAGGGTCAAGCCCTGGGATGACGGAGGAGAGGTGGTGCCCGGGATGGAGGAGGAGAGGTAGTGCCGGGGACCAAAAGCCTCGTCAGGGCGCGAAGCGAACCGTGAGCGCGGCGCCACAAAGCATCACAGCCGCAACCATCCCCGCACAAAAACGGGCTTGCCGCACGCAACCATCCGGCGTATGTCTTGCCCGTCGCGAAAAGCGACTGCCTCCCTTGATCCGCTCAGTGGCGGAGTAAACAGGTGGACGAATGGGTCGTCCAGGCGGTCGAGCACACGCCGGCCATGCGCTTCAGCCATGGTTCGGCCAGCACTCCCTGAAACCAGCGCCTGACGAGATCAGGCCTCATCGTGAGCCCTCGGCGTCGCGACGCAATTCCGTGATTTGAACGAAATCAGGGAAGCGCTGGCGAGCCTCCCGGCTTGCGTCGACCGTGGAACGCACCCATGACCAGATCCCTTATCGTCATCTTTACCGCCATTGTCCTCGATGCCATCGGCATCGGGCTCATCTTCCCCATCCTGCCGTCGCTGCTCCAGGACATCACCCACAGTGGCGACGTCGCCCCCTATATCGGCGCTATGACCGCGCTTTACGCGGTGATGCAGTTCATTTTCGCGCCGGTGCTCGGGGCGCTGAGCGACCGGCTCGGCCGGCGGCCCTTGCTGCTGCTTTCGCTTGCCGGTGCAGCCGTCAACTACCTGTTCCTGGCGCTCGCGCCCAACCTGCTGCTGCTCTTCATCGGCCGGGCGGTCGCGGGGCTGACGAGCGCCAACGTCTCGGTGGCCACCGCCTATATCACCGACATCTCGCCGGAGGAAAAACGCGCCCGCCGGTTCGGCCTGTTCAACGCCATGTTCGGCCTCGGCTTCATCATCGGCCCGGTCCTCGGCGGCGTGCTCGGCGATCACTGGCTGCGGCTGCCCTTCATCGCGGCCGCCGCACTCAACGGCGCCAACCTGCTGCTCGCCTGCTTCATCCTGCCGGAATCGCGCCGGGGCAGCCGCGCGAGGATCGACCTTGCCGCGCTCAATCCGCTCCGGCCGCTGCGCTCGGTGCTGGCGGTCAGGAGCCGGCTGCCGGTTGTCATCCTCTTTTTCATCTTCAGCGCCACCGGCGAGGCCTACGGCACCTGCTGGGCGCTCTGGGGAAGCGACGCCTTCCACTGGAACGGGCTTGCGATCGGCCTGTCGCTCGGCGCCTTCGGCCTCTGCCAGGCGCTGGCCCAGGCCTTCCTGCCGGGACCGGCGGTCCGGCTGCTCGGCGAACGCGGGGCGATCCTGAGCGGCATCGCCGGCGTCTCGCTCGCGCTCACCGTCATGGCCTTTGCCGACCGCAGCTGGATGATCTTCGCGATCATGCCGGTCTTCACGCTCGGCGGCATCGGCGTACCGGCGCTGCAGTCGCTCGCCACCCGGCAGGTGGACGAATCCAGGCAAGGCCAATTCCAGGGCGTGCTCGCCTCGGCCGTCAGCCTCGCCTCGATCGTGGCGCCGCTCGGCTTTTCCAGCCTCTATTTCCTCGTCCGGCAGGACTGGCCGGGCGTCATCTGGCTGTCGGTCGTCGCCGTCTATGCGCTCGCCGTGCCGCTGGTTCTCGGTCTCGGGCTGAGGAAGAGGGAAACGGCGCCGGCGAGTTGAACCGCTGCGGCACTGGTCTCGCTGGAATCCCTCCGGGAGCCGGTCATCGGCGTTTGGCGAGGACGCCAACCCCACCCTCCGTCGTCCCAGGGCTTGACCCTGGGATCCACGACCTGGCACGCGGCTTCAATTTCTCTGCGGTGGGTGGCCATTGCTGCTCAGCGCCAGCCTCATGGATCCCAGGGTCAAGCCCTGGGATGACGGAGGAGAGGTGGTGCCGGCACGCACAAGCCGGCGCGGACGAGAGGTGGTGGCGGGATGTATTTGGCCGCCAGCGCGGAGGCGAGGTGGTGCCGCGACGCGTCGGCTCAGCAGCGGTGAGGAAGCTTCGGCAAAGCGACCCCACACAAGCCTCGGCGAAAGCGAGGTCTCACAAGCTGCGCCGGTTCTCAAGCTGCGCCGGCGGTGCGTTTGGCAACATCGCCACCCCACACTCCGTCATCCCAGGGCTTGACCCTGGGATCCACAGCCAAGCACGCGGCTTCAATTCCTTCCCTACGAGAAGATGCCAGCGCTCTTCCCGCAGTGCCAGCCGCATGGATCCCAGGGTCAAGCCCTGGGATGACCGAAGAGAGGTGGTGCCGCGCCCCATAAGTCCGCCCCCGCGGAAGCGAGGTGGTGCCGCGACGCATCGGCTCGGCGGCAGCGATGAAGCT